>JAVXWV010000783.1:0-11257 GCA_032230775.1 Mycobacterium sp.
ACCGTCGGGATGCCGAGACGTTCGTAGACCGCCGCGCGCTTGGCGTCGTAGATGCGGGCCACGACACGCTCGACACCGAACGTCTCGCGGGCCAGCCGCGCCGAGATGATGTTGGAGTTGTCGCCCGACGAGACGGCCGCGAACGCTCCGGCCTCCTCGATGCCTGCCCGGAGCAGGACGTCGCGGTCGAAACCCATCCCCAGCACGCGCTCGCCGGGAAACTCGGGGGACAGGCGGTGAAATGCCGTGCTATCGCGATCGATCACGGCCACGTCGTGGCCGATTCTGGCCAGGCTGTCAGACAGCGATGCGCCCACGCGGCCGCATCCCATGACCACTACACGCACCTGGCGATCCTTTCGGCCGCGGTCCTAGAAATACTGCCTGCGAATCTCCGCACACGGAACGCTACAGCCATTCGCCCGTGGGCTTACTCTTGGCTCTCGTGTCTAAGCTTGCGACCGCCGCGCGGCGGTTGGTTCTTGGTCGGCCGTTCCGCAGCGACCGGCTGGCGCACACGCTTTTGCCCAAGCGGATAGCACTTCCGGTCTTCGCGTCCGATGCGCTGTCATCGGTCGCGTATGCCCCCGAGGAAATCTTCCTCGTGCTGTCGGTCGCGGGTCTGTCCGCGGTTTCGCTGGCTCCGTGGATCGGACTCGCAGTCGCGGCGGTCATGCTGGTCGTGATCGCGAGCTACCGGCAGAACGTGCATGCGTATCCGTCCGGCGGCGGCGACTACGAGGTGGTCACCACCAACCTTGGACACACGGCCGGTTTGACTGTGGCGAGTGCGCTTCTCGTCGACTACGTCCTGACCGTCGCGGTCTCGATGTCTTCGGCGATGTCGAATATCGGATCCGCCGTGCCGTTCATCGCTACCCACAAGGTGTTGTTCGCGGTCGTTGCGATCCTGCTACTGGCGTCCATAAACCTGCGCGGCATCAGGGAATCGGGCACCGCTTTCGCGATCCCCACCTATGCGTTCATGATCGGGATGTACATCATGCTCGGCTGGGGGTTCTTTCAGATCTACGTACTGGGCGAGCCGTTGCGCGCAGAGTCGGCCGCATTCGACTTGCATTCCGAACACGGTGACGTCGTCGGGTTTGCGTTGGTGTTCTTGATCGCACGGGCGTTCTCGTCCGGTAGTGCGGCGCTAACCGGCGTCGAGGCCATCAGCAACGGCGTGCCGGCCTTCCAGAAACCCAAGTCGCGCAACGCCGCAACGACGCTGTTGTTGCTTGGCGTCATCTCGGTCACGCTGTTCATGGGCATCATCATGCTGGCCAAGGCGACGGGCGCCAAGATGGCCGAGCGCCCGCACGAACAGCTCATCGGGGCGCCGCCCGACTACCATCAGAAAACGCTGATCGCACAGTTGGCCGACGCGGTCTTCCACAACTTCCCGATCGGGCTGTACCTCATCGCGGGGGTCACCGCACTGATCCTGGTGCTGGCCGCCAACACCGCATTCAACGGCTTCCCGGTGCTGGGTTCGATTCTGGCGCAAGACCGTTTCCTGCCACGGCAACTGCACACCCGCGGTGACCGGCTTGCGTTCTCCAACGGCATTCTGTTTCTCGCGTTCGCGGCGATCGCCTTCGTCGTCGCGTTCCGTGCCGAGGTGACTGCGCTGATCCAGCTCTACATCGTCGGGGTGTTTGTGTCCTTCACGCTGAGCCAGATCGGAATGATCCGGCACTGGACACGGCTGCTACGCACTGAGACCGACTCTGCCGTGCGGCGCCACATGATGCGGTCGCGGGTGATCAATACGGTCGGCTTCATCTGCACGGGCACCGTGCTGATCATCGTGGTGGTGACGAAGTTCCTCGCAGGCGCGTGGATCGCGATTCTGGCGATGGCTGCGCTGTTCGTGATCATGAAGATGATTCACAAGCACTACGACACCGTCGCCCGCGAGTTGGAGGAGCAGGCCGCCGCGGAGGACGGGGCCATGGTGTTGCCGAGTCGCAACCATGCCGTCGTGCTGGTGTCCAAGCTGCATCTGCCGACGATGAGGGCGCTGGCGTATGCCCGCGCCACCCGGCCGGATGCGCTCGAGGCGATCACCGTCAGCGTGGACGACGGCGAGACCCGCGAGCTGGTCCACAAATGGGAAGACAGCGATATAAGTGTGCCGCTCAAGGTGATTGCCTCGCCGTATCGCGAGATCACTCGCCCGGTGCTCGAATACGTGAGGCGGGTCAGCAAGGAGTCGCCGCGGACTGTGGTGACAGTGTTCATCCCGGAGTACGTCGTTGGGCACTGGTGGGAACAGATATTGCACAACCAGAGCGCGCTGCGGCTGAAGGGCAGGCTGCTGTTCATGCCGAACGTGATGGTGACATCGGTTCCATGGCAATTGAGTTCGTCGGAGCGGCTCAAGACGCTGCAGCCGCATGCGGCTCCGGGTGACATACGCAGGGGCTTCCTGGAGTGAGTGAAGAGGTCGTCGAGCCGCCACCATGGCCGACGGAACTGACGCTCACCGCAGGGCCACCGGCCAACGGTGGCAGCTGTGTTGCGCGCCATGAGGGCCGGGTGGTGTTCGTGCGGTACGCGCTGCCGGGGGAGACGGTCAAAGTACGCGTCGTCGGCGACCACGGAAAGTATTGGCACGCCGACGTTGTCGAGGTGATCGAGCCGTCGCCCGACCGCATCGACTCGTTGTGCCCGATCGCGGGTGTGGACGGCGCCGGTTGCTGCGATATGGCGTTCGCCGAACCCGATGCCACCCGCAGGCTGAAGGGCGCCGTCGTCGCCAACCAGTTGGCGCGGCTGGGCGGTTACCAGTGGCGCGACGAGGACATGGCCGCTGCTGAAGAGGTCGGCGACGTTGGCGCCACCGGTTGGCGGACCCGGGTGCGACTCGACACGTCGGGCGAGGGCCGAGCGGGCTTTCACCGCTATCACAGTTCGGAGCTGGTCACGGAGCTGAACTGCGGGCAGCTTCCCGCAGGCATGCTCGACGGGCTGAACGATTGGGTGTGGCCGCCGGGGGCGCAGCTACACGTGGCGGTCGACGACTACGGTGACCGCCACGTCGTGCGGTCGGGGCCTCGGATCGGTCGAAAGACGACGACTCAGGTGGTCGACGGCAATTACGAGGCGGTGCAGCGGGTCGGGGAGCGAACCTGGCGGGTGCCGGTGACCGCGTTCTGGCAGGCGCACCGCGACGCCGCCCGGGTCTACAGCGAGTTGGTGCCCGGCTGGGCGCAGCTCGACACCGGCATGACGGCGTGGGATTTGTACGGCGGGGCAGGGGTTTTCGCGGCGGTGCTGGCGCAGGCTGTCGGCGAGCGGGGACGGGTCGTCACAGTCGACACCTCTCGCGGGGCGTCGCGCTCGGCGCGCGCGGCGCTGGCCGACTTCGGCTGGGTGTCGGTGGTCACCGACTCGGTGCGCCGGGCTTTGGGCATGCAGTCCGAGCGGGCCGACGTGGCAGTGCTTGACCCGCCGCGGTCGGGGGCGGGCCGCGAGGTGATTGACCTTCTGGCCGCCGCCGAGGTACCCAGGGTGGTTCATATCGGTTGCGAGGCGGCGTCTTTCGCCCGCGACGTCGGGCTGTACCTCGGGCACGGTTACACCGTCGAGGATCTGCGGGTGTTCGACTCGTTCCCGCTGACGCACCATGTCGAGTGCGTGGCAGTGCTCACGCGTTAGCGAAATGCCTCTGCAGGCGGCGGTGCCGGTGACTGAACAGAGCGCCGATGCCCCGCGCGACCAAGGGTGTCAGCGGGCGTAATGGCGTGCGAAGCTCGAACGTGAGGCGATCGCGCACAATGGTTTTGGCGTCACCATCGGGTTCGACTGTGCGCTCGTGGCGCCAGCTTCGCATGCTCATCATCGTGGATTGTTCATCGAAACTATGCCCGGGAACGAGTTCGGCAATCGTCAGATGGTCGTAGTCGAACGGCAACACACCGAACAATCGCATCCAGCAGCGCCCGATCGGGGTGCCGACAGGCACGGTGTCGACGGTCAAATCCTTGGCGCCACGCGGCATCGACATCGTCAGCCAGGGCCGCACTTCGTCGTTGATGCCCTCGGGCGTGACGACGCGCGCCCACACCTGCTCGGCGGGTGCGTCGACGACGCTTTGCCGTTCGATCATCATGACGATTCAAGGTATCCCGCCCGAACGCGCCGCGGGGTGCTACCTCTGGCTGTTACGTTGACTCCAGGTGTGCCGGGAAGCCTGGTCGGCAATCGATGAAACGCCGACCCGAGAGCCCACGATGAGCAATCGCCACGACAGAGCCGGCAGTCGCCTACTGGCCCGCGGTTCGTGGTCGGAGGCCAAGCGGTTCGCCGAGATCCTGCGCGAGGAAACCGTCGGCGGCGTGCTGCTGCTCGTCGCCGCGGGAGTGGCTGTCGGGTGGGCCAATTCGCCGTGGTTGCATGCCTATGACGCGATATCCGAGTTCGCGTTCGGCCCCGAACATCTGCATCTGCGGCTGAGCGTCTCGGCGTGGGCGGCCGACGGCCTGTTGGCGATCTTCTTCTTCGTCGTCGGGCTGGAGCTCAAGCGCGAGTTCGTCGCCGGTGATCTGCGCGATCCGCGCAGGGCCGCGTTGCCGATCCTGGCAGCGGTCGGCGGCATGCTGGTGCCCGCGTCGATCTTCGTGGCGATCAACCTGGCAGGCGGCCACCCCGAGAACCTGGTCGGCTGGGCGGTGCCGACGGCCACGGACATCGCGTTCGCCCTCGCGGTGCTGGCGGTGCTCTCCACCCACTTGCCCAGCGCCCTGCGGACATTCCTGCTGACCTTGGCCGTGGCCGACGACCTGCTCGCCATCATCGCCATCGCCGTCTTCTACACCGACCACCTTTCGCCGGGACCGCTGGCGCTGGCGCTGATCCCTGGTGGACTGTTCGCGCTGGCTGTGCAGCGTGGCTTCGGCCGCTGGTGGGTGTTGGTGCCGCTGGCTGTCGCCACGTGGGCGCTGGTCCATGCCAGTGGTGTGCACGCCACCGTCGCGGGCGTGCTGCTGGGGTTCACCGTGCCGGTGCTCGGACGGCATGCGTCGGTCGAGGACTTCGAACACGTCTTGCGGCCTCTGTCCGCGGGCTTCGCGGTGCCCGTGTTCGCGTTCTTCGCCGCCGGTGTGACGGTCGGCGGATGGTCTGGATTCGGCGACGCCGTTGTCCATCCGGTCACGCTGGGCGTCATCGCGGGCCTCGTGCTCGGCAAGCCGCTCGGCGTGCTGGGCACCGCGTTCCTGTTGGCCAAATTCACCGGCGCGAATCTCGACGACGACCTCGCGTGGCGCGATGTTCTCGGCGTATCGCTGCTGGCCGGGATCGGCTTCACAGTTTCGTTATTAATCGGTGAACTTGCGTTCGGCCACGGCACCCCGGCGGGCGGCGACGTCAAGATCGGGGTGCTCGTCGGGTCCGTTGTCGCAGGTGTACTGGCTTCGGTTGTGTTGCTGAGCCGCAACGCCGCGTATCGGCGCATTTATCTATTCGAGACCGCCGACTCAGACGACGACGGTGTGCCCGATATCTACGAGTCTCGACAGGACTGAGGCACGGGCCCCTGCGTACACTGACCTAATGCTTGAACAGATCCGCGGTCCCGCCGATCTGCAGCACCTTTCTCAGAACCAGCTGAGCGATCTGGCACAGGAAATCCGCGAATTCCTGATCCACAAGGTCGCTGCAACGGGCGGGCACCTCGGCCCCAACCTCGGCGTGGTGGAGCTCACACTCGCGCTGCATCGCGTGTTCGACTCGCCGCACGATCCGATCATCTTCGACACCGGCCATCAGGCCTACGTGCACAAGATGCTGACGGGTCGCTGCCACGACTTCGACACGCTGCGCAAGAAGGGCGGCCTTTCGGGCTATCCGTCGCGCGACGAGAGCGACCACGACTGGGTGGAGTCCAGCCACGCGAGCTCGGCCTTGTCCTACGCCGACGGCCTGGCCAAGGCGTTCGAGCTGTCCGGACATCGCAACCGGCACGTGGTCGCCGTCGTCGGCGACGGCGCGCTGACCGGCGGTATGTGCTGGGAGGCGCTGAACAACATCGCCGCCGCACGCCGGCCGGTGATCATCGTGGTCAACGACAACGGCCGCAGCTACGCGCCCACCATTGGCGGCTTCGCCGAACACCTGGCCGGTCTGCGGCTGCAGCCGGGCTACGAGAAGGTGCTTGATGAGGGTAAGAGGGCCCTGCGCGGCGTGCCGCTCGTCGGCGAGCTCTGCTACCAGTGCCTGCACAGCGTCAAGGCAGGCATCAAGGACGCGCTCTCGCCGCAGGTGATGTTCACCGACCTCGGCCTGAAATACGTCGGCCCGATCGATGGCCACGATGAGCACGCCGTGGAGACGGCGCTGCGCAGCGCGCGCGGCTTCAACGCGCCGGTGATCGTGCACGTCGTCACCCGCAAGGGCATGGGGTATCCGCACGCCGAAAACGACGAGGCCGAGCAGATGCACTCCACCGGCGTGATCGATCCTCATACGGGTCAGGCCACGTCCGTGCCGGGGCCGGGCTGGACGTCGACGTTCTCTGAGGCGCTGATCCGGCTGGCCGCCAAGCGCCGCGACATCGTGGCGATCACCGCCGCCATGCCGGGCCCGACGGGGCTGAGTGCGTTCCGGCAACGGTTCCCCGATCGCTTCTTCGACGTCGGAATCGCCGAGCAGCATGCGATGACGTCGGCCGCCGGGCTGGCGATGGGTGGCCTGCATCCGGTGGTGGCCATCTACTCGACGTTCCTGAACCGGGCGTTTGACCAGGTAATCATGGACGTCGCGCTGCACAAACTGCCGGTGACGATGGTGCTGGACCGGTCCGGCGTCACCGGCCCCGACGGCGCCAGCCACAACGGCATGTGGGATCTCTCGATGCTTGGCATCGTGCCGGGCATCCGCGTCGCCGCACCGCGCGACGGCACTCGGCTGCGCGAAGAGCTTGGTGAGGCACTAGACATCGACGACGGTCCGACCGCCCTGCGCTTCCCGAAAGGGGATGTGGGCGAAGACATTCCGGCGCTCGAGAGGCGGGGCGGTGTCGACGTGCTCGCCTTGCCGTCCGACGGTCTGTCCGATGACGTGCTGCTTGTCGCGATCGGGCCTTTCGCGGCGATGGCGCTGGCGGTCGCCGAGCTGCTGCGCAACCAGGGCATCGGTGTGACGGTCGTGGACCCGCGCTGGGTGCTGCCGGTGCCCGATGCGATATCCGAGTTGGCCAAGGCGCACAAGCTGGTGGTCACCGTCGAGGACAACGGCGTCGCAGGCGGTGTCGGCTCTGCCGTCTCGGCGACGCTGCGGCGCGCCGAGCTAGATGTGCCGTGCCGCGACGTCGGGTTGCCGCAGGAGTTCTTCGCGCAGGCGTCGCGGGGTGAGGTGCTGGCCGATGTCGGCCTGACCGACCGCAACATCGCCCGCCAGATCACCGGCTGGGTGGCCGCGCTCGGCGCGTCCGTTCACGAGCACGAAGTCAGCGAGCGTCTCGACTAGCTGGCTGACTAGCCTCAGGACATGGACGCCGAACTCGAGCGCTGGAAGGCCGCTGGCCAGAACTTCGACTATCTGGGCTTCGACATTTTCTATCGCACCGAGGGCAGCGGTCCCCATCTGCTGCTCATTCACGGCTATCCGTTCAACACGTGGGACTGGGCGCCGTTGTGGGACAGGCTGACCGAACGGTTCACCGTGGTCGCACCCGACATGCTCGGCATGGGGTTCTCCGATAAGCCCGTTGCCTACGAGTACACGGTGCACGACCACGCCGATATGCACGAGGCATTGCTGGCCCACCTCGGTGTCGAATCCGCGCACATTCTCGCCCACGATCTCGGTGACTCCGTCGCGCAGGAACTACTGGCACGGCACGAGTTCTCTGAGCGGGTGTACGGATCGCTGCGGATCGAATCGATCACGTGGCTCAACGGCGGGTTGTTCAACGAGACCTACACCCCGCGGCTGATGCAGAAGGCGTTGTCGCGAACACCGTTGGGCGACATCCTGAGTCCACTGCAGGGCAGCCCGCTGTCCCGGCGGCTGATCGAGCCGACGGTCACCGAGATGTTCGGGCCCGACACCAAACCGTCGCGGCGGATGCTCGACCTGTTCCACCAGATCCTCGAGTACAACGATGGCAAGCGGGTGATCCACAAGGTCGGCAGGTTCGTCACCGACCGCTACGCTCATCGCAACCGGTGGGTGCGCGCGATGCGGCAGACCGACATCCCGATGCGGTTGATAGACGGGCCCATAGACCCGAACTCTGGTAAGCACATGGCGCAGCGCTATCTGGAGGTCGTCCCGAATCCGGACGTCGTAATGCTTGACGACAACGTCGGGCACTGGCCGCAGATCGAGGCGCCCGACGCGGTGCTGGCGCATTTCCTGGCACACGTCGAGCGCGTCACGGCGCAGCAGTAGCAAGCTCGCGGCGTCGAGTGTGTCGTTTGTTGCGGTGATTACTCGGGATTTGCCGCAACAATCGACACACTCGCGGATTCCGGCGGCGGCGTGAGCGCCTCGGCCAAGGCGGGCACGGCGAGTTCACGCTGCCACGGCCTGGATCCGGCCTCGCGCAGGAAGTCGTCGATCGCCGCCTCGGTGTTCTCAACCGGCTGCCAGTCCCAGCACAACCGGCGCACCACGTCGGGGGAGACGAGATTCTCCGTCGGGACCGAAACTTGTTGCGACAGTGCGGTAAGGCCCGCGCGGGCGGCCTCCAACCGGACGGCCGCCTCCGGCTTGCGCCGGCTCCAGCGGGACGCAGGCGGTGGCCCGGTGGACGGTTCCTGAGCGTCGGGGGGATCCGCGGTGCGGGCGCGGGCAAGGGCATCCAGCCACACCTGTGCGCTGCGGCGTTGCCGATTCCCGCCGAACACGGGCAACTCGGTTAGCTTGTCGATCGTGTCCGGGTCGACCGTGGCGGCGTTGATGATCGCGGAGTCGGGCAGGATCCGCCCCGGCGCGATGTCTCGGCGGCGGGCGATGTGATCGCGCGTCTGCCACAACTCCTGCACTGCGGCCAGCGTCCGCGGGTTGCGTACCTTGTGGATGCCCGACGTACGACGCCACCGATCCCGTCGCGTCGGAGTGGCCTCGAATGTGCGCACATATTCGAATTCTTGTGCAGCCCAGTCGGTTTTGCCTTGCTCCTGCAGAACGTCGGCGATCGCATCGCGCAGCTCGAGCAGCACCTCGACGTCCAACGCGGCATAGTTCAGCCAGTCGTCCGGTAGCGGCCGCTTCGACCAGTCGGCCGCTCCGTGTCCCTTCATCAGCTGCAGACCCAGCAGCCGCTGCACCATTGCGGCTAGGTTCACCCTGTCAAAGGCGGCCAGCCTGCCTGCCAACTCGGTGTCATACAGTTTCGGCGGCCTCATGCCGATCTCGGCCAGACACGGCAGGTCCTGGTCGGCCGCGTGCAACACCCACTCGTCGGTGGCCAGCACGTCGGCGACAGGCGCCAGCGTCGCCAACGGGTCGTCGCCGTGGCTGACCGGATCGATCAGGACGGTGCCCGCCCCTGCGCGTCGGATCTGCACCAGATAGGCGCGATTGGAGTACCGGAAGCCGGACGCCCGCTCGGCATCGACCGCGAACGGTCCGTTGCCGGAAGCCAAAAGCTCTGCAGCCCTGGCAATTTCAGTCCGGCTGACCGACAGCACGGGGACCCCGTCTCGCGGCACCAGCAGCGGCGTGGCCTCCGGCTCGGCCGTCTCGGCGGCCACGGGGTCATCCCCGGGGGAGTCTGCCATCTGTCAAGCGCGGGTGCGGGAGCCCAGATCGGTGACCCCGTCCGGAGGCAGGCCCGCGGCGTGCTCGAGCACCTCGCAAAACGCCTGTACGTGCGGGCCAAGCTCCAGCGTCGTCGCCGTCCACGACGCCCGCAGCTCCAGCTGGTGGGCGCGCGGCGGCCCGGAGATGTCGCCGTAGCGCACCGAGGTGGTGGCGGTGACGGTGCCGCCGAGCGCGGTGACATGTTCTGCCCGCGACTCCAGCGCCTCGACAAGCCAGCTCCACGCCACTTCCGGGAGCAGCGGGTCGACGGCCTCGGTGGAATCGAGGTCGGCCTGGATGTAGGCGACCAACCGCATCGTGCCGTCCCAGGCTTCTGCGCCGTCCGGGTCGTGCAACAGGATCAGCCGACCGAACGCGTCGCCCTCCGACCGCTCCGGGACGATGGCCGTGTCGGGATGCCGGACCTCTGCGCCCAGTGCGTAGCTGAACGGCGCCAGCCGCTGCGGCGGACGGATCGGGCCGAGCTCGATTTCCGGTCGCACGGTGGTGGCATTCATGGCCGCCACCGCTTCACGAAACTGAGCCGGTTCGGCGGTGGTCATGCCGTTTGACGCTAGACCATCTTGGCAGGCCTGTGCGCAGGCGCGCCGATTTGGCGGGCGACCGGTGCCGAGGAGGTGAGACGATGTGATCATGCCGGAACGGGTTGCCGATGCCATCGAGGAAATCGCCCGTCCCAACCGCGGTGACCAGCAAGAAAAGCCTCAGATCCATGCGGATCCCGCCCTGCGGCGACCTCGACTGATTCGGAAGACCCCGGCGCGGGTGGTTGCGGTGATCGCCGCGGTCGTCGCGGTCGTCGCGGGCTGGGCGGTGTTCTGGGCCATGGGCCTGCCAGCGGCGTCGGGACGGCGCGGCCTGTCAGTCCTGGGTCAGCTGCCGGTGCGCATCGCGGCCGCCTCTGTTGTCGCCGTCATCGTCGGCGGTTTGCTGGCCTGGGCCTTCCTGCCCGCGCAGACCCTGCGGCGCACCGCGCGCACCTGGGGTACCGCCGCGCGCCGTCGCACCCCACGCATTCCGTTATTCGGATCGCTCACCGCGGCAGTCGTTATCGGCTTCGGCCTCGCCGCGTTGGCGTCATGGCTCGCCGGCGGTGCGATCTTTGAGCACGCCACCTCCGCCGGCGCTGTCGACGTCGTCAAGGCCTCGCTGCCGACGATCGCCGGCGTAGTGATCGCCGTCGCGCTCGTGGTGGTGTATCGACGCCAAAAGGACACGGAGCGAGCGCAATTCGCCCAGCGATTCGGCGCGGCATCCGCTCAGCTGGGCCACTCGGACACGGCGGTGCGCATCGCCGGTGTGTACGCGATGGCCGCGGCCGCCGATGAAAGCCCGGTTTTCGCGCGGCGGCAGCAATGTATCGATGTGCTGTGCGGCTATCTGCGGCTGCCGTACGACCCCGACGCGGGCAGCAACAACCTCAGCGAGTTCGTCTCCACGACAACGTGGTCGGCGACACCACCGGCCGTCAACATCG
>JAVXWV010000795.1:0-4886 GCA_032230775.1 Mycobacterium sp.
GGTGGCAACTGCACCACAGGCGGCCCCGGATCGGGATCCACCTGCGGAGGGATGAAGGGGAACTTGTTCATCGGCAGGGTCATCCGCGGGTCCTCGACAGGTGTGCCGTATGGCACGGGCGGACCTCGCCACGGATTGGTGCCGATCGGTATGTAGCCCTTGGGATCACGGCAGAGCTGGATCGTGGGCGCCCGCTTGCCCGGGAACTCCTGGCACGGGTAGTTGCGCGCTCCGCGCACCACCGCCGGGTCGTTCTGCGCCGTCTTGCAGTACAGGTCGGTCGGCAGTTCCCGCAGCGTGGTGTCGGCGGGCGACCGGATCTCCGTTGGGGGGATGAAGCCCGTCGAACATGGCGGCGGGTCCTGGAGGTCGATCTTGAAGTCCAGCTTGCCGCCCTCGTCGGCCGGAAGGCCACCACCGACGGTGATCAGTCCGGCCATCAACGCGGGGAAGATCACCAGGGCCTGCTCGATCGACTTGCGGTAGATCACCCCGATCCGGCCGAAGTTGGCGAGGTTGGCCGCAAGTACCGGGAAGGTCGGCCGGATGCCTGCGAAGGTGGTGTCGGCCGCGTCTGCCGCCCCTGGGACGGTCTCCAGCAGGTTGCGCACCTGAGGATCGGCGTTGGCGACTTCACCGGTGAACCGGGCCAGCCCCTCGGCCAGCGACTTGATGTCGTCGCCGCTGCGAATCTGCGCGTCCAGGAACGGTCCTGCCTGGTCGATCAGCTGCGTCACCTGGGGGTAGTTGTTGTTCGCCTCGTCGATGAGCAGCCTTGACGACTCGATGAGCCGCGCCAACTCGGGTCCGGAACCGTTGAACGCCTTGAACGTTTCGTGCAGCAGATCCTGCAGGCGGCTGTTGCCCACACTGCTGACCAGTTTGTCGGCCTCGGTCAGGAGCCCTGCGATGTCCTGGCCGATCCGAGTATTCGCCTTGTCGATGGTCGACCCGTTGCGCAGCGTCGAGTGCGATGGGTCGCCCGGCGGCACCAGGTCGACGTACTGCTCGCCGACGGCCGAGACGCTCTTGACGGTCGCGATGACGTTCTCGGGCACCGGGGTGCCGCTGTTGAGCCGCATGTTCGCCACGACGCCATCGTTGGTGAGACCGACCGACTCCACCCGGCCGACCGTCACGCCTCGGTAGGTGACGTTGGCATTTTGGTAAAGGCCACCGCCCGCAACGAAATTCGCATTGACGTTGTACGAGCCGATCCCCATCGCGGCGGGCACATGCAGATAGAAGATCGAGATCGCGCCGACGGTGAGCACCGTGACGACTGCGAAGATCCACAGTTGAATTCGGGTCAACCTGTCCAGCATTACGGCGCCGCCCCCTCGTGCTGGGTTGCGGTGCCCGGCGGAATCTTGAACGGGTCGGCGGATTGACCGGAAAGGTTCGCCATCGCGCCGGTGAGGAAGTCCGGCGGGTTGATCACCTCGGCCATGTGTTTCATGTTGGGGTCAAGACCAAGCGATGTGGTGAACACAGACTCGCCGAGCCGCCGCACCGTCAGGTCGAACGTCACGAACACGTTGAGGTAGTCACCGCGAACCGCGTTTCGCAGATACTTGTAGTGGAACGGGAAGGTCGGCAGTAATTCCAAGTCCTTGATCAAGAAATCGGCACTGTCGTTGAACGACTTGATGATCGGATACAGGTCCTTGAAGTCTGCGGTGAAGTCGTCCTTGGTCTTCTGCAGAATGCGCGACCCGATGGTTGCGAAACTCCGCAGCGCGGCGAACGCGTCGACGATGTTGGCACGATTGTTGTTGAGCACCTTCAGCGCCTCGGGCAGCGAGTCAAGCGTGCGGCCAAGGCTGTCCTTGCTGCGTGCCAGGACTCCGGCGAAGCGGTTCAGCCCTTCGACGGCCGCGATGATGTCGTTGGTCTGCCGATCCAGCGAACTCGTCAGTTCCGCAAGCCGAGGCAGCAGGTCGGCGAAGGTGCCAGCGCGGCCCGCGACCGCGTTGTAGGCCTCGTCGGTGATGTCTTGCAGCGCACCGAGATTGCCCTTGTTCACCACCACGCCGAGCGACGACAGCACCTCCTCGGTGGTCGGATAGCGACCGGTGTGGTCCATCGGGATGTTCGAGCCGTTGGCCAATTTCCCGACTCCCGGCTCTTTCACCGGCGCCGCCAATTCGATGTGCTGCGAACCCAGCAGCGACGTCTGCGCTACCTTCGCGGTGGCGTTGGCAGGCAGGTTGACGTTCTTGTCGAGCGAGAGCTGGACTGCCGCATAGAACGTGCCGTCGGGACGCTGCACCGCATCGAGACCCGACACGCTGCCGACCGTGACGTCGTCAATCATCACCGGCGAGTTCTGCGGCAACGTGGACACATCCGGCAACTCGACGGTGATCTTGTAGGACCCGTCCCCGTGGCCCGAGGTGCCGGGCATGTTCAGCGAGTTCAGGCCGCCGAACTGGCAGCCTGTCAACAACACGGCGCCAGAGGCGATGGCCCAGAATTTGCGGGTCTTGCGCATCATCCGCCTGCCCCTTCCGCGGGCAGCGGCGCAGCGGGCGCCGGATTCGGCGGACCGCTCCCGTCGGCAGGCGCCACGGCCGCCGGACCCCCGGCGTGCGACGTGGTCGCTGCGTCCGGCGTAGGCGGAATCAGCAGCGAGGTCAGGTCGGCATCCGGCGGCATCTGCGGCGCAGTCACTCCAGGAGCGTTCTGCCACTGCAGATACGGCACCGGGGTCTGTGCCTTGGCTTCCGTCTCCGGGGTGTCGTAGATGATCTGACCCTTGTACGCCGTGATGCTGTTGATCGGATGGAACATCACCGGCGGGTAGTTCATCGTGATGCGCTTGAACACCGGGCCCATTCGCTGGCGGCAGATCTCGGCTCGCTTGTAGTTGTCCGGCGAGGCGCCGACATCGAACGTGCCGCCGCAGATGAACTGGACGGGGTTGGCGAAGTTCGGCAGCGTCAGCAGACCGCCGACCGTGCCCTGCGCCGGGTTGTAGATGTTGTAGAAGTTGGCCAACCCGTTCGGTGTGATGTGCAAGATCTGCTCAATGTCGTCGCTGTGATCGGTCAGGATCTGGGTAAATTGCGACAGTTTCGAGATCTGGTCGATCAGCGCCTGGTTGTTCTGGTTCAGGAAGCCCTTGACGTCGGAGAGGGCCTGGTTCAGCGTCCCCAGGGTGTTGCCGAGGTCGGTCGAGCTGTCGGCCAGCACCTGCGACACCGAGGCCACGTGGTTGGAGAACTGCACGATCTGTTCGTTGCTGTTGGACAGTGCGTTGACGAGCACCTGCAGATTGCGAATGGTGCCGAACAGATCAGTGCGCGAATCACCCAACCGCCCAGCGGTCTGCGAAAGCTCGCGCAGCGCCTGCCGGAACGAGTCGCCGTTGCCGTCGAACGTGTCGGCGGCCTGGTTGACGAATGCGGCCAGCGGGCCCTGCATCGAACCCTGCTGCGGCCCGAGCTGGGTGGACAGCTGCGTCAGCTGCTCCTTGACCTCATCCCACTCGACAGGAACCGCCGTGCGGTCCAAGCCGATTTCTGCACCGTCGGCCATCGCCGCGCCGCCGGTGTAGGCGGGCGTGAGCTGAACGAACCGGGCCGACACCAGGTTCGGCGCGATGACGAGGGCCTTGGCGTCGGCAGGCACCTTGACGCCGTCCTTCACCGACATGGTGACCTTCACGTCGGTGGCCCGCGGTTCGATCGAGTCGACGCTGCCAACCGGGACACCGACGATGCGGACTTCGTCACCGGGATACAGGCCGACCGCCGAGGTGAAGTAGCCAACCACCTTGTGCCCCGCGCGCGACGGCCACACCAGATACACGCCGGCGAGCAACGTGGCCACCAGCAGCGCGGCCAGCGCGACACGCCGCCAACGGCTGCGTGCGAAGGACGGATCGACGTGTGTCATGGCGACTTCGGCCTCACGAGCAGCCGCTCGGAGATGTACCCGCGCAGGTAGTCGGCCAGGCTGTCGGGCAGCTTGCCTGGCTGGAAGTAGGTGTCCAGCAGCACCTCGGCGAGGCTGGGCGGCGGCAGGCCGTACAGGTTGATCTGGAAGCCGGGACCAGAGCCAACGACCTCGCCGAGCGCCGTTGCGTACGGCGGCAACCGGCGCAGGGCCTCGCCGATGTGTTCCTTGCGCTCGAGCAAGTTGTCCAACACAAGGTTGAGCTTGTCCAGCGCCGGTTTGAACTCGCGCTTGTTGTCGGCGACGAAGCCTGAAAGCTGGTGCGAGACATCATCGATGCCCTCGATCAGGTTGCTCAGCGCCTGACGGCGCTCATCTAGCGCGGCGAACAGCTGATTGCCGTCGGTGATCAGCTGGTTGACCTGGCCTGCGCGCTGCGCCAACGTGTCGGTGACCTTCTTGGCGTGCGCGAGAAGCTGTTCGAGCGCCTCATCGCGCTTGTTCAGGCTGCGCGACAGGTTCGCCACGCCGTCGAGCGCGCCGCGCAGCTGCGGGGTGGCATCGCGCAGCGTGTCGGTAAGTGTCTGCAGCGCTTGCTCGAACTTCGGCTTGTCCAGCTCGCTCGCGTTCTGGCCGAGGTCCTGCAGCGCGGTATTCAGGGTGTACGGAGTCGTGGTGCGGCCCAACGGAATAACCGTCGACTCGCCAGCGCCCTTAGGGGTGACGGCCAACGACTTTTCGCCGAGCACGGTGTCGGTCTTGATCGCGACCAGCGACTGGTCACCAACCCTGACGTCACGATCAACGGTGAATTCGACTTTGGCCGCGTCGCCTGCCAACTCGATACCCGTCACCTTGCCGACCTTGATGCCGGACACGTTGACGTCGTTACCGGGCGAAATCCCGCCTGCGTCGGTGAAGTACGCCTCATACGCCTTGCCCTGAGGTACACATACACATATACACATACACATACACATACACAT
>JAVXWV010000831.1:0-3478 GCA_032230775.1 Mycobacterium sp.
CGCACGAGGTGCTCGAAGCCGCGTGGAAGAACGGCCCTGACGACGAGAAGACACTGTGGCAAGCCCTCGCTCAGCTTATGGTCGGTATCACCCACGTCCAGCGCGGCAACGTCAAGGGCGCGGTCACGGTGCTTCGCCGCGCGTCGGCCGGCCTTGCCCAGAACGACAAGTCGGCACCGCACGCCATCGACGTCGCAGGTTTGGTCGACTACGCCGACGTGCTGATCGACGACCTCGCTGCGAACGCCGCGATCGCGCCGGAACGCCTAAGACCCCGTCTGGTCCAAAACGGTTGACAATTCAGGCTTTTCGGATAGGGAATCCGTTGAGCTCCGCCAGCGACCGCAACTGCTTCAGCGCGAACCTGCGGCCGCGTCCGGCCTGCGGTATCAGAATGCCTGCCCATACGCCCTCGGCGCCGGGAGTCTCACACGCTTCCTGCGCGCATCGCCACCGGCGGGGGCACGCGCGACACAACTCCTTGGCGCCCTCGTCGGCGACCGTCGTCCAGCGATCCGGATCGCGTGTACACACGACGTGTTGCACCCGGACCGCCTTTCGATGATCGATCCCCGACAATATGCTTGTATTGTAAGAGCGGTACAGACGTACTGTCGACCGCGTCGGATACGAGGGCGCTTCACCTGTGTGTATGAATGATGTCCGTGCTGCCGGAACCTGACGGACTCGATGTAGAGGAGCACTCCAGCGTCGAGCGGATCCGCACCGCGGCGCTGAGAAGCTTCGCCACCCACGGGACGTCGGCGACGTCGCTCCGCATGGTGGCCGCTGCCGCCGGGGTGTCCGTTGGATTGGTGCAGCACCATTTCGAGAACAAGGCAGGCCTCATCAAAGCCGTCGACGACCACGTCCTGGGACTGGTGATCGCGGCGATCGCACCGCCAGTTCCTGGGCCGCCTGCGGACTCGATAGCCGAAATGGGAAACCGGGTGACCCGCATCGTCGCCGAGCACCCCGACATCGTGGACTATCTGGGCCACGCGCTCATCGACGGCAGCCCACTGGGAACCACGATCTTCGACACCCTTGCGGCCTTTGGCATCGCCCGGTGGAAGCAACGCGATGAGCGCGCCGAGACGCGCCCTCACACCGATATCACGTGGGCCGCGCTCAACGCGCTCGTGCTTCCCCTAGGCACCATCATCTTGCGCGGCCATATCGAGCGGCAACTCCCTGAGCGGTTCAGTTCGCCTGCTTCGCTCGAACGGTGGCAAGACTCCGTCAATACCCTGCTGCGCGAAGGGCTGTTTCGACCGCGCGATTGACGGTCAAACCTTCCCGCCCCCAATCCTTTTACGATATGTCGACGGCGTCTCTCCGCAGAATTGCGCGAACGCACGGGTAAACGCGCTGAGGCTGTCGAAACCAACCGCCGTCGACGTTTCCTGCACCGACTGTCCCGGCGCCGCCAACAGCGCCATCGCCCGCAGCATCCGCGCGTGCAAAAGGTATGTCCGCCAAGGCATCCCGAGCGTGTCCTGGAACAACCGTCGCAATGTCCGCTCCGACACCGCGACCGCGCGGCCGACGTCCGACGCCGTCACCGACTCGAGGTGCTCCTTCGTGTATGCCATCGCCGCCGCCACGATCGGGTTGTCAGCCGTCGGCAGGCTCAGCGGCGCTTCGTGTTCCAGCGCTTCGGAGACCAGGTTGGCGAGTGTGCGGAAGAACGCGTCGGACACGGCGTCGCCATCCGGCCGTTCGATCGGCCACCGCAACGCGTAGATCATCATCTCCCGAATCAACGGCGACACCGCGAGGATGCGCGCGCGGTCACCACCGTCGTCGACCAACTCGGGGTCGAACATCACCGCGACCGTCCGGACGTCTGGGTTCATCGTCGCCTGGTGCTCCAGGCCGGCGGGGATCCAGGCCGCCTGCTGCGGCGGCAACAGATAGTGCGCCGACGCCGTCTCGACCTCGACCACGCCACCGATCGCGTACTCGATCTGGTGCACTTCGTGCGAGTGCCAGCCGGTGATCAACGCGTCGCCCTCGTAGAGGTAACTCCCGCCCAGTGCACGCCCGCCGCGACGCAACTCGATGACCGGGCGAGGGTTGGCCGATTCGGATAAAACTCTGTCCGAAAGCGCAGAGACGGTCACACCGCTAGACGGTACTACTTACCTATGAAGACCGACGACCTGATCCTGGTGAGCATCGATGACCACGTCGTAGAGCCGCCCGACATGTTCCTCCGTCACGTGCCTGCCAAGTACCGGGACGAGGCGCCGGTGGTGGTCACCGACGACAACGGCGTCGACCAATGGATCTACCAAGGCAAGCCGCAGGGCGTCAGCGGGCTCAACGCGGTGGTGTCGTGGCCCGCCGAGGAGTGGGGCCGCGACCCCGCCGGCTTCGCCGAGATGCGGCCGGGTGTGTACGACGTCCACGAGCGCGTCCGCGACATGAACCGCAACGGGATCCTCGCGTCGATGTGCTTCCCAACCTTTACCGGCTTCTCGGCTCGCCATCTGAATCAGCACCGCGAGGACGTCACGCTGGTGATGGTGTCGGCCTACAACGACTGGCACATCGACGAATGGGCGGGCTCATACCCGGATCGCTTCATTCCCATCGCCGTGCTTCCGACGTGGAACCCCGAGGCGATGTGCGACGAGGTCCGCAGGGTCGCCGCCAAGGGTTGCCGCGCGGTGACCATGCCCGAACTACCGCACCTCGAGGGGCTGCCGAGCTACCACGACGGCGACTACTGGGGCCCGGTGTGGCGAACGCTGTCGGAAGAAAACGTGGTGATGTGCCTGCACATCGGCACCGGCTTCGGGGCGATCAGCATGGCCCCAAACGCGCCGATCGACAACCTGATCATCCTCGCCACCCAGGTTTCGGCGATGTGCGCGCAGGATCTGTTGTGGGGCCCGGCGATGCGCAACTACCCCGACCTGAAGTTCGCGTTCTCCGAGGGCGGCATCGGCTGGATCCCGTTCTATCTGGATCGCAGCGACCGGCACTACACCAACCAGAAGTGGCTGCGCCGCGACTTCGGCGACAAGCTGCCCAGCGATGTGTTCCGTGAGCATTCGTTGGCCTGCTACGTCACCGACAAAACGTCGCTGAAGCTGCGCCACGAGATCGGCATCGACATCATCGCGTGGGAGTGCGATTACCCGCATTCCGACTGCTTCTGGCCCGATGCACCCGAGCGGGTGCTGGCCGAGCTGAACGCCGCCGGTGCGGACGACAGCGACATCAACAAGATCACCTGGGAGAACTCGTGCCGGTTCTTCAGCTGGGATTCGTTCGCGCGGACACCGCGTGAGCAGGCGAACGTCGGTGCGCTGCGGGCCAAGGGGGCTGACGTCGATGTGGCGATCAGGCCGCGCAAGGAATGGGCACGCCTCTACGCCGAACGGCAGCTCGCCAAGGCCTAAGAGCTCCGCAACTGCGGATAAAAGTGTGTAATCGAGCCGCATATGCGGATACGATGCCGCGGTGG
>JAVXWV010000857.1:0-2977 GCA_032230775.1 Mycobacterium sp.
TATTCCGGCCGGATTGCGGTGCCGCTGTTCGATCCGAACGAGCCGGGTCACGTCGGGCGCCTGCACGCCGTGCTTGACGACTGCCACCCGTCGGCCATCCTGACCACAACCGAGGCAGCCGAGGGAGTGCGCAAGTTCTTCCGTAGCAGGCCTGCCAAGGAACGCCCGCGTGTCATCGCCGTGGACGCGGTGCCCGACGAGGTCGGCGCCACCTGGGAACACGTCGACATCAACAGGGACACCATCGCCTATTTGCAGTACACCTCGGGTTCGACGCGCATCCCGACGGGTGTCCAGATCACTAGCCTCAACCTGGTCACCAATGTGGTCCAGGTCATCGAGTCGCTCGACGGCGAGGAGGGCGATCGGGGTGTGTCCTGGTTGCCGTTCTTCCACGACATGGGTCTGATCACCGCACTGGTGGCCCCGATGATCGGCCACTATGTGACGTTCATGACGCCCGCGGCGTTCGTCCGCAGGCCGGGACGCTGGATCCGCGAGATGGCACGCAAGCCCGACGACACGGGCGGTGTCATCTCGGTGGCGCCCAACTTCGCGTTCGATCACGCCGCCGTGCGCGGGTTGCCCAAGGAGGGCGAACCGCCGCTGGACCTGTCCAACGTGAAGGCGGTGCTCAACGGCAGTGAGCCGATCTCGGCGGCGACCGTGCGCCGGTTCAACGAGGCTTTCGGGCCGTACGGGTTCAAGCCCGTGGCGCTCAAGCCCTCCTACGGCCTCGCCGAGGCGACGCTGTTCGTGTCGACCACCCCGTCCAACCAGCCTCCGAAGATCATCTCGGTGGACCGCGACGAACTGAACGCCCACCGCTTCGTCGAGGTGTCCGATGATTCGCCGAAGGCCGTCGCACAGGCGTCGGCGGGCAAGGTCGGCATCGCCGAATGGGCTGTCATCGTCGACGCCGACTCGGCCTCTGAGTTGCCGGACGGCCAGATCGGCGAAATCTGGATCAGTGGCCAGAACATGGGCACCGGCTACTGGGGCAAGCCGGAGGAGACCCAGGCGACGTTCCAGAACATCCTCAAGTCGCGGACCAATCCGTCCCATGCCGAACGGGCGACCGACGACGCCACGTGGGTGAGCACCGGTGACTACGGCGCGTTCTACGACGGCGATCTCTACATCACCGGCCGCGTCAAGGATTTGGTGATCATTGACGGTCGCAACCACTATCCGCAGGACCTCGAGTACTCGGCTCAGGAGTCGACGAAGGCACTGCGCACCGGCTTCGTCGCCGCGTTCTCGGTCCCCGCGAACCAGTTGCCCGACGAGGTGTTCGAGAACGCGCATGCCGGTCTGAAGCGCGACCCCGACGACACGTCGGAGCAGTTGGTCATCGTCGGTGAGCGCGCAGCGGGTGCCAACAAGATGGACCTTGCGCCGGTCGCCGACGACATTCGCGCGGCGATCGCGGTGCGCCACGGCGTCACTGTGCGCGACGTGCTGCTGACCCCGGCGGGCGCGATTCCGCGGACGTCCAGTGGAAAGATCGGCCGCCGCGCCTGCCGCAGTGCCTACCTTGACGGGAGCCTGCGCAGCGGGAAGGTGGCCAACGCATTCCCCGATGAAGCGACTGACGGCTGACCCAACCGAACAAAGACAAGCGGACGACGAGCGCGCGGTCGTCCGGAGGTGATTTGAACATGGCTGAACCACAGGACGATTCGCAACCCACCGACGACAACCAGCCGGTGCCCGAGATCGAGTTGGCGCCGGAGAAGTCCGAGACAACGCCGCGCACCGACATGACGGTCGCGGAGATGCGCGCATGGCTGCGCGACTGGATTGCCACTGCCACCGGTCAGCCCGCCGACGCGATCAATGACGCGACGCCGATGGTCGAGTTGGGATTGTCGTCACGTGACGCTGTCGCGATGGCCAGCGACATCGAGGATCTCACCGGTGTGACGCTGACGGCCACCGTGGCGTTCCGCCATCCCACCATCGAGTCGCTGGCCACGGTCATCGTCGAGGGCGAGCCAGAGATCGAGGTGTCCGACGACGACGCCGACTGGACACGCGAACACGACATGGACGACATCGCCATTGTCGGCATCGCCACCCGCTTCCCCGGCGACATGAACACCCCGGACGAGACGTGGAAGGCGCTGCTCGAGGGCCGCGACGCCATCACCGACCTGCCAGAGGGCCGCTGGGAGGAGTTCCTCGAAGAGCCCCGGATCGCCGAGCGCGTCGCGAAGGCCCGCACCCGCGGCGGCTACCTCACCGACATCAAAGGATTCGATGCCGAGTTCTTCGCGCTGTCGAAGATGGAGGCCGACAATATCGATCCGCAGCAGCGGATGACGCTCGAACTGACTTGGGAGGCACTGGAAAACGCCCGCATCCCCGCGTCGAGCCTGCGAGGTGGGCAGGTCGGCGTCTACGTCGGGTCGACGAACAACGACTACAGCTTCCTATCGGTTGCTGACCCCTCCGTCGCGCACCCCTACGCGATCACGGGCACCACGAGCTCGATCATCGCTAACCGGGTTTCCTACTTCTACGACTTCCGCGGACCGTCGATGACCATCGACACCGCGTGCTCTTCCTCGCTGGTCGCCGCGCATCAGGGTGTGCAGGCGTTGCGCTCTGGCGAGACCGACGTCGCCATCGTTGGCGGCGTCAACGCGCTGATCACGCCGCTGGTGACGGTCGGTTTCGACGAGGTCGGTGGCGTGCTCGCGCCGGACGGCCGGATCAAGTCGTTCTCGCAGGACGCCGACGGCTACGCGCGATCCGAGGGCGGCGGCATGCTCGTTCTCAAGCGGCTGGCCGACGCCCGCCGCGACGGTGACGAGATCATCGCGGTCATCGCCGGTAGCGCGGTCAACCACGACGGCAGGTCCAACGGCTTGCTTGCGCCGAACCCCGACGCTCAGGCCGAGGTGCTGCGCAAGGCATACAAGAACGCAGGCATCAACCCTCGCGACGTCGACTACATCGAGGCGCACGGCAC
>JAVXWV010000012.1:0-9890 GCA_032230775.1 Mycobacterium sp.
CGACGATGCGGTCCGACAGCACGGTCGTTCCACCGGTCACCGCCGACCGGTCGCCGCCGGATTCACGAATCACTGGCGCGGATTCGCCCGTGATGGCGGATTCGTCGACGGAGGCGATGCCTTCCACGACATCGCCGTCGCCCGGGATGGCTTGTCCCGCCTCGACGACGACGATATCGCCCTGCTGAAGGAGCGGCGCCGCGACTTCTTCTTCGCGGCCGGGAGCTCCGGGTGCCCAGCCGACAAGACGACGCGCCATGGTGGCGGTCTTCGTCCTGCGCAGCGATTCCGCCTGCGCCTTACCGCGACCCTCGGCGACCGCTTCGGCCAGGTTGGCGAAAACGACTGTCAGCCACAGCCATACGACGGTTAGCCACGCGAACCACGACGGGCTGATGACCGCCAGGATCGTGCTCCAGACGGCGCCGACTTCGACGATGAACATGACGGGATTGCGCCACAACGTGCGTGGGTCGAGCTTGGCCAGTGCGCCCGGCGTCGACTTCCAGATCATCTTCGGGTCGAGCAGGCCACCCTGCACACGCCCCTTCGGCGCGCTTGTGTTCTGCTGCGTACTTACAGCGGAATCAATTGTGGGTGTTGACATCAGTGGATTCCTTCAGCGAGTGGGCCGAGCGCGAGCATCGGCAGGAAGGTCAGCGCCACCAGAATCAAAGTGACACCGGCGACCATCCCGACGAATTGCGGTCGATGGGTTGGCAGGGTGCCGATCGACGCAGGCGTGCTGCCCTGTTTGGCCAGCGAGCCGGCGAGGGCCAGCGCGAGCACGATCGGCAGGAATCTGCCGAACACCATCGCCAATCCGAGGGCGGTGTTGTACCACGCGGTGTTGACCGATATGCCGGCGAAGGCCGATCCGTTGTTGTTGGCTGCGGATGTGAACGCGTACAACACTTCCGAGAGACCGTGCGGTCCGGTGTTGAGCATTCCGGCACGCTGGCCGGGCATGGCCATCGCGATGGCCGTGCCGAGCAACACGATCAGCGGCGTGGTCAGGAAATACGCCGAGGCAAGCTTGATCTCGCGCGGGTTGATCTTCTTCCCGAGATACTCCGGCGTGCGGCCTACCATCAGGCCGGCGACGAACACCGTTATCACCGCGAGGATCAGCATGCCGTACAGACCCGAACCGGCACCACCGGGCGCCACCTCGCCGAGCTGCATGTTGAACAAGGTGATCATGCCGCCGAGGCTGGTGTAGGAGTCGTGGAATGAATCGACAGCGCCGGTGGAGGTCAACGTCGTCGCATCGGCGAAGACCGCCGAGTTGGCGATGCCGAACCGCTGCTCGACACCTTCCATGGCCCCCCCGATGGAGGTCGGGACGGTGCCGTGGTGCTGCAGCTGGAACCACATCATGAACGTGACGCTGATCAGGGCGAGGCTCGCCATGACCGAGGCGATCGCGTAACCCTGCTTCTTGCTGCCGACCATCCGGCCGAACGTGCGGGGCAGCGAGAAGCTGATGACGAGCAACAGGAAGATCTCGAACCAGTTCGTCCACGAGTTGGGGTTCTCGAACGGGTGCGCCGAGTTGGCGTTGTAGAAACCGCCGCCGTTGTTGCCGAGCTCTTTGATGGCCTCCTGGCTCGCCACCGGACCACCGGTGATCGTCTGCTGGCCGCCAGCCAGCGTGTTGGCGATCTGGTCGTGCAAGTGGAAGTTCTGGATGGCGCCGCCGGCGATCAGGATGATCGCGGCGACCACGGAGATCGGCAGCAGGATGCGGATTGTGCCGCGGACCAGGTCGACCCAGAAGTTGCCGAGGTCGCCGGTCCGTCTGCGGACGAATCCGCGCACGAGCGCGATCGCGACCGCCATGCCGACCGCGGCCGACGCGAAGTTCTGGACGGCCAGGCCGGCCATCTGAACCAGGTGGCCCTGCGTCGACTCACCGGAGTACGCCTGCCAGTTCGTGTTCGTGATGAAGCTGACCGCGGTGTTCCAGGCGAGTGCCGGGGTCATCGGCGTGGCCGGGTCGTTGAGGTGCAGCGGCAGCTTGCCCTGGACCAACTGGAAGATGAAGAGGAACAGAATGCTGATCGCCGAAAAGGCCAGCACGCTGCGGGCGTATGCGCCCCAAGACTGTTCGGACTTCGGGTCGGCCCCGATGAGCCGATAGATCACGCGCTCCACGCGGGAGTGCTTGTCGGAGCTGTAAACCCGGTACATGTAGTCGCCGAGTGGCACGTGCACAGCGGCAAGCGCCACGATCAGGAGCGCGAGGAAGATGATCCCCGCCGTTGTGGTACTCACTAGAACCTTTCGGGAAAGAGCAGTGCGCCTGCCAAATACAGTGCGATAAGCACTGAAAGCACCAGGCCGACGATGTTTTCGTAGTTCACAGTCCTTCGACCAACTTCTGCACCAGGCCGAGTACGCCGAAGATCAACACCGTGAGCACGATGTAAATCAAGACACCCATCTCGTCTCCATTCGCTGGAATTGCGGTCGCAATCGGGCCTCATCAGGGGCAGCGTCCGCGGGGACCTCGACGGCGAGGACCACCACGAAGTTAGACCCGCTACCGCGTGCCAGGACCGTTCGTTGACGTTTTCTTAACGCCCATCGGTTGCACCTTTACGGCCTTCATCGGTGCGCGACATATTGTCGCGGGCGGAAGCTGCCCTGCCGCGCGTCCCGTCTACGGGACCGGGCGCCAAAAACAGCGCCCCGCCAGGTGAAATCTACTGCGGTCGAGCACGCGGCGGTAGGGGTTTTCGCTCTGCCGGACCGGCCGTTCGCCCCCGAGCAGCGCATTTACACCGTCGCCGAATCAACGTCGCGTCAACATGCATGGATAAGTCGTATTGATTGCGTAACCGGCGGGTTGAAATGGGTGCAGGAGAGCCTAGTTTTTGGTTCGAGCGGCCGACTGACGAAGGAGCCTTCCCATCAACGATCCACAACTCTGGGGGCCTGCGGCTTGGTTGCCGGTAATCGCCGTCGTCCTGCTCGTCGTCATCCTTCATGTTCCCCTCGGCAACTACATGGCCAGGGTGTACACCGACAGCGGGCATTGGCGTGTGGAGCGGGTGATGTACCGCCTGATCGGCGCGCAGCCCGACAATCGCCAGCGATGGTCGAATTACGGCTTGTCGCTGCTGGCCTTCTCGGCGGTCAGCGTCCTCTTCCTGTACGGACTGTTGTTGGCGCAGACGCGACTTCCCGAGCCCTGGGGACACAAGGGGATGACGCCGGCACTGGCGTTCAACACCGCGATCTCGTTTGTCACGAACACCAGTTGGCAGAACTATCCGGGTGAATCAACGCTCGGGCACGTGGGATTGGCCGTCGGCCTCGGTGTTCAGGCGTTCGCCAGCTGCGCGGTCGGCATGTGCGTCGCCGTGGCGCTGATCCGGGGGCTGGCCCAGTACCAGAACGAGGACATCGGCAATTTCTGGACGGACTTGGTGCGAACGGTGGTGCGCATTCTGCTGCCATTGTCGGTCATCGTCACACTCGTACTGCTCGTGTTCGGAGTGGTCAACAATTTCCATGGTGCACAGGAGATCTCGACTCTCGCCGGCGGCAAGCAGACGATCCTCGGCGGGCCGGTGGCGACGTGGGAATCAATCAAGCTGATGTCCGGCGACGGCGGCGGCGCCTTCAACGTCAACAGCGCGCACCCGTTTGAGAACCCGACGGCGTTGTCCAACGTGGTGGAAATCGTTGCGATGCTGTTGATTCCGGTGGCGTTCCTGCGGACGTTCGGAGTAATGGTCGGCGACAAGAAGCAGGGCTGGGCGCTGTTCTCCGCAGCCGCAACCCTATTCGTCGTCGGCATGGTGGCGATAGCCGTGGCAACCTCGGTGACGCACGGCACGGTCGTCCACGCCGTAGGCGCCCCGCTCGAAGGAACAGAAACCCGGTTCGGGGTGCCGGGCAGTGGACTGTTCGGTCAGGCCGCGACCGCCAGCGCCGACGGTGCTGCGAACTCGTCCTATGACAGCTTCGCAAGTGCCGGTGGCGCGATGCTGATGCTGAACATGATGCTCGGAGAAGTGGCACCGGGTGGTGCGGGTAGCGGCCTGTACGGCTTGGTGATGATGGCGCTGCTGGCGGTGTTCCTCGGCGGGCTGATGATCGGCAGGACGCCCGAGTACCTCAAGCAGCGGCTGGGTGCGCGACACATGAAGCTGATCAGCCTTTACATACTGGCTCTCCCCGCCGCGGTCCTGACCGGAACGGCGGTGGCGATGGCGCTGCCGGGTGAGCGGGCGTCGATGCTGAATACCGGGCCGCACGGGCTCTCCGAGGTGCTGTACGCGTTCACCAGTTCGGCAGCCAACAACGGCAGCGCGTTCGCGGGTTTCAGCGGTAACACGGGCTGGTACAACGTGGCGCTCGCGCTTGCGATGGTGGTCGGGCGCTTTCTGCCGATCATTGCCGTGCTCGCGATCGCGGGCACCTTCGCCGCTCAGCGGCCGGGGGTCATCACCGCAGGCACCCTTCGTACTCACAGCCCGACGTTCGTGTTCCTCATCGCAGGCGCCACGCTGCTGATCGTCGGGCTGGAGTATCTGCCCGCGTTGGCGCTCGGCCCTGCGGCCGACGCACTGCTGTGACGTAAGGACGTCGTTAAGGTTGCGGCTCGGCTCGTCAGGGGAGCGCTAGGAGCGGTTGAACGCGCCCGTGCGGGAGGCACGCTGGTCGGCACATCGCTATGCGAAAGGGGCGTCGTGACTACTGGTTGGCCTCATGACGAGAGAAACGTCGTGACTTTCGGTCGGTTGTACTTGAACACGTTGGCGCCAAGGAGGAACTACACGCCTCCGGCGTCCAAGAGGACGTGGACTTCTCGCCTTGCGAGGGCACTCTCAACGAGCTGGACGAAGGGATAACAAGTGTGACGATGGCATGCGTGCTCTTCATCCACCTGCTGGTGGTCTGCCCATTGATTCGGTTGATGTCGGTATCAATGAAGGAGAACGCCAAGCGTCGTTGATCGACGCCCCAAGGTTGAGGCACCGTCAACATGGCGTCAAAGTTCGACGTCACGGTGTCAAGAGAGCGCTAAAGATGTGGCGGCTCGCCGTCACTCTGAGCCATCGTCGACTGGTTGCCCCTGGCAGCAGGCCAGGGCCTCAAATGAAGAAAAGGGTCTCGGTGACTCTCTCGGCTTTCCTTTTATCGGTGCTGTCCGGAAACACACCGCACGCCGACGCGGCAGATCGCGGGTCTGACACCATGCACCTACACCGAACTCCGTCTCCTACCCTGGACGACGAGGCGCTGTCGCGGTGCAAGGCCTTTCGCAAATCCTTTCCAGGGACCGAGATCGCGCTCCCGGCAACGGCTCTGAGGAACCGGGCGATTGCGAAGTGGGTTCGAGATCAGCGCGTGACGATTGACGTGCATACCGGCGAGGAGCTCGCTACGGCAGTGGCGGCGGGAGTGCGGCTGCAACGGCTGACCCTGCACGCCGACGCGCTGAGCGAGTCTGACCTACACGCAGCCGTCAATCTGGGAGTTGGTCGCGTCGTCGCCGCTTCCGTCCAGCAGATCGAGCTGATCCGATCCGTTGTCGCGAAGCGGGCGCAGGATGTCGTTGTCCGGATGACCGACGTCAACACGCCGGTCTTGTCCACAGTGGGTGTCGCCGATCGGGTCCCCGCCGGATTCCGGTTCGACAGCAATGAATCCGACACCGCGATAGCGGCGGTTCTCGATCACGAGTGGCTCAACCTGGTCGGGTTGCATTGCGAGGTCGGATCGCAAGACCACGACTTTGTCAGTTACCCGGCCGCGATCGGTCACATGATCGCCGAGATGACGCATATTCAACGAAATCACCGCGTGGTGCTCACCCGGCTGGGTTTGGGCGGTGGTCGCGCCGTTCCGTCGGGTGACTGGCTGGTCGAATTGCCCCAACTTGCCGCACAAATCGATGATTCGCTCGACGACGCCTGCGGTACTCTGCGGTTCCCGCGGCCGTTGGTCGTCCTTTCGACAGGGCTCGAAATCATCGGGCGGAGTGCGGCGTGACCGCCCACTCGCTCGACAGTCTGTGGTCACTTCCTCAAGACATTCTTGCGCGGCTTGAGCTTGGGACAGCGCTGGATGCGAAGCCGCTTACGCTCATTGACGAAACCGTCGCGCTGCGCCGTTGCGCCCTATACCGCAAGGCTTTTAAGGGCATCGCTGTCAGCTACCCGGCCGGGTTGCTGGAATTTGATGCACTGGCGACGTGGATTCGGCGCGAGCGTGTAACGGTCGATGTCGCGAACGCCGGCGCGCTTGACCGGGCGCTCGCGGTGGGGATTGACCCGATGCACATCGTCATGCACCCACACGGCAGGGCCGTAGCGCCAATCCGCAGTGCCGTCAACGCCGGGGCGGCACGGTTTGTCGTCGGCGCCAGCCGGCAGATAGCGATTCTCGCCGAGAGCGGGGAGCGGATTCAGCGGGTTGTCGTCGATGTAACCGACCACGCCGGGGATACCTTGGCGTCGGAGGTATTGGCTCACCGTGGACTTGAGCTCATTGGGCTCAATTGCAGACTGGACGACCCCGACGACGCTATCGGCGCGGTCAAGCTGCGAAAGATGATCGAGGAGATGGCGCGGATTCGGCGGAACCACGCCGTCCTTCTGACGCGGATCAGCCTCACGGGCATGGACGTCGGCGAACACAGCCTTGAGCTCGGGATCCTTCGCCGCGTCGCCGAGGCAATCGGCGAAGTGGTTGGCGAAGCCTGCGCGCGGCACCGCTATCCGCGGCCTGCGCTCACTGTGTCGCCCAGCCGGGGTGCTCTTCTGCCGGCGTAGCCGGTTGCGGGGCCGCCGGTGTCATCGGGGCGTCAAAGTTTGTTGTTGGGGCGTCAAGATGTCGCAAAGGCACTGGTCAGCATGCCGCCCTCTGCGCGACTGTTGAATAGGTGCTCTCTGGCATTAGGCCGGGGGCTCGATGAGAAAAGGTTTCGGTGACTATCTCCGGCGTCTTTCTTTCCGTGCTCTCAGGATCCAAGGTGATTGACCCCGCGGCGCATCGCGCTGCGTTGGCGTCGGCTTCGCCCGAGCGGGCCGTGTTGCGTCGTTGCGAGACGTATCGCAAGTCGTTCCCGATGACCGAGATCACGCTTCCCGCTTACGCTCTCAGAAATCTCGCAGTCGCGAAGTGGGCGCGGGATCAGCGCATTGCGGTCGATCTGCGCACGGGAATGGAACTCGCAGTGGCGATCGCGGCAGGCATCCATCCGGCGCGGATGACCGTCCACGCCTATGGCATGACCGATTCGGAGCTGCGTGCGACCGCCAATCTCGAACCTGGCCGCGTGGTGGTGAGTTCGATGACCCAGATCGACCTCCTGGCGACGGTCGTCGGCCGGACGCAGGGCGTGTTTCTGCGCGTGACCGAACCGGTCCTGACGGTGGCGGTTGCGAAGAAGCGCGGATTCTGTTTCCAATCAAGCGAATTCGATCGTGCAGTCGAAGCAGTGCTGGCCGCTAGGCGGTTGAATCTCATCGGGCTGCACTGTGATGTCGGCTCGGAAGATAACGACTTCGTCAGCTACCCGGCCGCGATCGGTCACATGATCACCGAGATGACGCAGATTCGGCGGCGTGACGGCGTCGTGCTTACGCGCCTTGGTCTCGGCGGTGGCCGTGCGGTCCCGTCCGGCGACTGGGCAATCGAATTGCCGGAACTGGCAACGCAGATCGAGCAGTCACTGGACGACGCGTGTGCCACGCTGCGGTATCCGCGCCCGCTGGTCGTGCTGTCGCCGGGCTTAGCGATTGTGGAGCACGACGCGGCATGATCCTCCACCCATTTGATGCCATTGCGGACCGTCGCGTCGATATCGGATCGCGCCTCGCAACCGATGTCCGACTCGACGAAGCGATCGCGCTGCGCCGTTGTGCCATGTACCGCAAGGCGTTTCGAGGAACTGCCATCGGCTATCCGGCAGCGGCAATCCGACTTGACGCGATAGCCGGCTGGATGCGGCGTGAGGGCGTGACCGTCGACGCCGCCAGCGCCGTTGAACTTGACTGTGCCGTCGTTGCGGGGATTCAACCGTCACACATCGTGATGCATGGGCTCGATCAGGCGGCAGGCCTGATTGCGCTCGGCGTAGGCCGAGTCATTGTCGAGTCCGCCGAACAGATGGCAATGCTGCGTTCGTGTGCCACGGGACCGCAGGCGGTTCTCGTAGACGTGACGGATGCGTGTCTTGAAAGGCCGCTGATGGTGGATCGTCGAGTCCAGTTCCACGGTTTGCACTACCGGGCCGGCGGCGCCGACCTCACCGGCTTGGCCGATATCATCTCAGCGATGATCGCCGAGATGGCAGGGATCACCCGGAAATGGGGTGGCGTGCTATCGAGGTTGAGTGTCGGCGGCGTCGACCTAACGGACGGTGAGATTGACCCGCGCAGTCTGCGCAGGGTTGCCCAGACGATCAACGAGGCCGTCGAAGAAGCGTGCATCCGGTTCCGCTATCCGCGGCCCGCGCTGACACTGTCGCCAAGTCCCATCACCTTGCTGCCTGCGGCCTAGGGCCTGGGGGCCTGTCTCTAACATCAGGCGTGGCCCCCATAGCCCAATTGGCAGAGGCAGCGGACTTAAAATCCGCACAGTCTGGGTTCGAGTCCCAGTGGGGGCACCGGAAACCTGCAGGTCAGGGCACTACTTGCAGGCTCGGCCGCCCGTCCGAAGGTGGTTGGGGCCGCAGAGAGGCCGCAGCCGCCCGAGCGCCGTCGTCTAAAGCGTCCGCGATAACCCCCAATTCGTCGGGGTACAGGTGCCCGTAACGGTCAAGCGTCAACGTCGCGGTCTTGTGGCCTAGGAGGGTCTGCAACACTTGATGCCGCCAAGAACGATGGTGTGCGACCTGACCAGGTCCATCCCCGGAGTCACACCAAGTTCGTATGGACGTGTCGGGAGTGTGCGAGCGAGTGGTATTCGACGCCTGCGCTCCGCGCTGCTGGCCACGGATGCCCCAAGTGCGGGTATCGCCGAGTGGCGCAGAAACTTTCGCAAGCCCGGCTGGGGGAGTCCTTCGCCGACCTTTTTCCCGAGGCAGCGAAGGACTGGCATATCACGCTCAACGGTGCGCTGAAACCGGACCAGGTCCGACCCGCCAGCAACAAGACTGTTTGGTGGCAATGCCCCGACGGGCATGAATGGCAATCCCGGGTTGTCTATAGACGACGTTACGGTTGTCCGGAGTGTCTGCGTCAGCGGCAGTGAGTGATGACCTACCGTGCCGCACGGCCCGTGGGGATCTACGTGACGTTGGAGGTGCGCACGGTCGCCGGCCATCGAGTGCCGTGCAGTGCGTGTTGAGCGGCGGCCCGTACACCGTCTCGTCGCACGTGCGGCACGTCCAGGTGGTATGCCCGCCGCCGTGGCCGAGGCAGCCTGATTACCGACGAGCGTCTTGCCGGCGCCGAACTCGTGCCCGTTCGGGCAGTGTTGGGGTGCGAGGACGATCCACGCGCCGGTAGTGGAACGGACTAGATCGCCGACAGCGGGCAGATCTTTGAGGGTAGAAGCTGCGCGCTCGTTTGGGGTACGACGGCGCTAATCCCGTCGTGTCATACTGACCAATGCAGGAAGGTCCCCGGTGAGCAACAACAAGCAGCGTCGAAACGCCAGGCGGGTTGGGACCATGGCACGCGCGATCCACGAACGGCGAATCGTCTGCGACGACCACGACTTCGATCACATCCAAGACCCGAACGCGTGACACCGATGACCGCGAAACTATGCCACGCCTGCTACGCGGACCTATTCGACGGCAACCCGATACGCCGCGTCACACTTGGCCGCCAATGCGCCCACTGCAAAAAGGCAACCGACCGCGGCGAGATGATGATCGCAATTGAACCCGAAACGCTAACCGCCGCGTTGACCGCGAAGCC
>JAVXWV010000032.1:0-7937 GCA_032230775.1 Mycobacterium sp.
AAGATCCATTCGGTCGCATCGTTCTTCGTCTCTCGCGTGGACACCGAGATCGACGCCCGGTTGGAAAAGATCGGCGGCGACGAAGCGCTGGGGCTGCGCGGCAAGGCCGGTGTCGCCAACGCTCGGCTCGCCTACGCGGCGTACGAGGAAGTGTTCGTAGGCGGTTCCCGTTACGAGGCTCTCAAGGCCGACGGGGCCCGCGTCCAGCGGCCGCTGTGGGCGTCGACCGGTGTCAAGAACCCTGAGTACTCCGACACGATGTACGTCACCGAGCTGGTCGCACCGAACACTGTGAACACCATGCCGGAGAAGACGATTGACGCGGTAGCCGATCACGGCGTCATCACCGGCGACACCGTCAGCGGCACCGCCGCGGCCGCGCAGAAAGTCTTCGACAAGCTCGCCGCGGTGGGCATCGACCTTCCGGATGTGTTCAAGGTGCTCGAGGACGAAGGGGTGGAGAAGTTCGAGAAGGCATGGCTTGAGCTGCTCGAAGCGACGCAAGGTCAGCTCGACGCCGCGAAGAAATGACCCCAACCACCGATAAGTCCACCGACACGGACTGGCGGAATCCGCTGCGGGACAAGCGCGATAAGCGGATGCCACGCATCTCCGGTCCGTGCGGTGTGGTGATATTCGGAGTCACCGGCGATCTGGCCACCAAGAAGCTGATGCCCGCCATCTACGACCTGGCCAATCGCGGTCTACTCTCGCCGTCCTTTGCCCTGGTCGGGTTCGCCCGACGCGACTGGGCGCATGAGGATTTCGCGAAGATCGTCTACGACGCGGTCAAGGCCCACGCCCGCACCCCGTTCCGCCAGGAGGTGTGGGACCGGCTTGCCGAGGGCATCCGGTTCGTGAAGGGCGCGTTCGACGATGAGGCGGCGTTCGGGCGGCTCTCGGAGCAGCTGGACAAATTGGACACCGAACGCGGCACCGCCCGCAATCACGCGTTCTACCTGTCGATCCCGCCGAAGTCCTTTCCAGTGGTGTGCGAACAACTCAAGAAGTCGGGGCTGGCGCATCAGGAGCAGGGCCGCTGGAGCCGCGTGGTGATCGAGAAACCGTTCGGCCACGACCTGAAGAGCGCACGCGAACTCAACGGCGTAGTCAACAGCGTGTTCCCGGAGGAGTCGGTGTTCCGCATCGACCACTATTTGGGCAAGGAGACGGTTCAGAACATCCTGGCGTTGCGGTTCGCCAACGCGCTGTACGAGCCGATCTGGAACGCGAATTACGTCGACCACGTCGAGATCACCATGTCAGAGGACATCGGGCTGGGCGGCCGCGGCGGATATTACGACGGCATCGGGGCCGCGCGCGACGTGATCCAGAATCACCTCATTCAACTCCTCGCGTTGACCGCGATGGAGGAACCGGTCAGCTTCAGCCCGCACGAACTGCAGGCGGAGAAGATCAAGGTGCTCTCCGCGACCCAGCCAATGCAACCCCTCGACGAGACCTCCGCCCGAGGGCAGTACACAGCGGGTTGGCAAGGAAACGAGAAGGTCGTCGGGCTATTGGAGGAGGACGGCTTCTCCAAGGACTCGACCACCGAGACCTTCGCCGCGATCACGGTGGAGATCGATACTCGCCGATGGGCGGGTGTGCCGTTCTTTCTGCGGACCGGAAAGCGCCTGCCGCGGCGCGTCACTGAGGTCGCGCTGGTGTTCAAGCGGGCTCCGCACCTGCCGTTCGATGCGACCATGACCGAGGAATTGGGTAAGAACGCCTTGGTCATTCGAGTGCAGCCAGACGAAGGCATCACCACCCGCTTCGGGTCGAAAGTGCCGGGCCACGCCATGGAGGTCCGCGATGTCAACATGGACTTCTCCTACGGCTCGTCGTTCGCCGAGGACTCCCCCGAGGCCTATGAGCGGCTGATCCTGGACGTGTTGCTCGGCGAGCCCTCGCTGTTCCCGGTGAACGCGGAGGTCGAATTGTCTTGGAACATCCTCGATCCCGTCCTTGAGGCATGGGCGGACCACGGTAAACCCGAACCCTATGAGTCCGGAACCTGGGGCCCACCATCCTCTTTCGAGATGGTGCAGCGGTTGGGCCGCGAATGGAGGCGGCCGTGATTGTCACGTTGCCAGCGACCTCGACCACTGAGGTCAACAAGAAGATCATCGGGCTCCGCGAAGAGGGCGGTGCGGTCACCATGGGCCGGGTGCTGACCCTAGTCATCGCACCGGACACCGAGGACATCCTCGAGGACGCGGTCGAGGCAGCCAACTTCGCCAGCCGCGAACATCCCTGCCGCGTTATTGCGGTGATTCCCGGTGACCGCAGTGCCCCGAAACCACAGCTGGACGCCGAGATTCGAGTCGGCGGCGACGCAGGCGCCGGCGAGGTCGTCATCCTCCGACTGCAAGGCGAGTTGGGCGATCACTGCAGCAGCGTCGTGCTTCCGTTCCTGCTGCCGGATACCCCCGTGGTGGCCTGGTGGCCTGCGACTGCGCCGGAAGTGCCTGCCGAGCATCCGCTTGGCAAGTTGGCGATCAGACGGCTCACCGACGCCACCAACAGTGCCGACCCGCTCGCCGCGATCAAGGGGCGGTTGCAGGGTTACACCGCCGGTGACACCGATCTGGCGTGGAGCCGGATCACCTACTGGCGCGCGCTGCTGGCGTCGGCCATCGACCAGCCGCCATGCGAGCCGATCACGTCGGCCCTGGTATCAGGTCTGAAGACCGAGCCCGCGCTCGACATCCTGGCCGGCTGGCTGGCGACCCGGATCGACGGGCCCGTACAGCGTGCGGTCGGTGACTTGAAAGTGGAACTCGTACGCCCGAGCGAAACGGTCACGTTGAGCCGGCCGCAGACGGGCGTGACCGCGACGCTGACCCGCACCGCCAGGCCCGAGGCGCGGGTTCCGTTGGCGCGCAGGGAGGCCAAGGAATGTCTGGCCGAAGACCTGCGCAGGCTGGACGCCGACGAGATCTATTACGAGGCGTTGCAGGGCATCGACAAGGTCCAATACATATGAGCACCATCGTCGAGAAATACCGCGACACCGATGCGTTGGTCGCCGCGGCAGGCGATCGGCTCGTCGACGCGATCATCGACGCGATCGACAAACGCGGCCAGGCCCATATCGTGCTGACCGGTGGTGGTACCGGTGTCGGACTGCTCAAGAGGGTCGGCGAGCGCGGCGCGAAGATCGACTGGTCGAAGGTGCATCTGTACTGGGGCGACGATCGGTTCGTGCCTGCAGACGATGACGAACGCAATGAAAAGCAGGCCAGGGAGGCTCTGCTTGACCATATCGACATCCCGGCCGCCAACGTGCATCCGATGTCACCAAGCGACGGCGACTTCGGCGACGACCTGGACGCCGCGGCGCTGGATTACGAAAACGTGCTGGCCGCCAACGCCGACGACGGCCAGTCCGCACCGGATTTCGACGTCCACCTGCTGGGTATGGGCGGCGAGGGCCACATCAACTCGCTGTTCCCTGAGACGCCCGCCGTTCGCGAGACGAGCCGCCTCGTGGTGGGTGTCTCCGACTCCCCCAAGCCGCCACCGCGTCGAATCACGTTGACGTTGCCCGCGGTTCAGCGGTCACGGGAGGTGTGGCTGGTGGTCTCGGGCGCCGCGAAGGCCGACGCGGTGGCCGCCGCGATCGGCGGAGCGAACCCCGTCGACGTCCCCTCCGCAGGCGCGATCGGCCGCGAGGCCACAGTGTGGTTGCTTGACGAGGACGCCGCCTCGAAGCTCTGATCATCTGGCCGCGATGCGCAACAGCACTTCCGCGAGCTCCTCCGGCATTGAAAAGAACGGAGAATGGCTACTTGGAAGCTCCACGAGCTCACCGCCGCGCCTGGCGGCGATTCGCTTCGCCGGCTCTAACCGAAGAAGCCGGTCGTCGGTGCAGACCACCGAAGTGGACGGTACCGCAGGGTATCCGGTCAGTGAAGACGGAACGGTATTGGCGTGAGTCGACTGCGGCCGAAGGCGCTTGATCGCGGCGTCGACCGTCTCGTCGTCGCAGTCGGCGTACACCATTTCTCGAAGAAGCCCGTAATCGACCCACACAAGCCGCGACTGTGAGTCGTCTTCGAGACCCGCATAGGCAGCAGGATTGAAAATGTCCGGTTCGTCACGCAGCTGATCGTCGACGCTTCTACCTATGCACGGGTAATACGCACACACGTACACCAAGTGCCGCACGGGTCGGCGAGCCGCGACCAACGGAATCACGAAACCGCCGTACGAGTGCCCCACGAGCACAACGTCGTCGCCGCGATCATCGAGGGCGGAGCAGATCACATCGGCAAAAGTGTCACAGGTTGTCGAGGTGTCATCGGTCGGCAGATCCATCGCGACGACGTCATGTCCCGCCTGTCGCAGAAACGGAGCCAGACGTTCCCAACACCACGCGCCATGCCACGATCCGTGCACCAGCGCAAACGTCGTCACGCGGTAAGGGTATGAGCTCCCCAATCCGCGATGGGCGAAACCGCGCGAAACACGCTCCAGCGGTTGGGTGGGAGCGTCCCGAATGTTCTATTCGGCCGTACCTGCTGCTCGACAATCGGTTTCAGCATCACGACGACCCGCGGTGTAGGCGGCCGTCCGCGTCGCCGGATCCGCGGTGAGCATTCCCCGTCGCGGGTCGGCCTGGCATTGGCGGGACGGCCTATCCCCTGCGCCTTCCGTCATATCTGGTTCAGACGACCAGTCCGCTCCGGCGGTTCCACGGCTATGGTCAAATGGCCGTCATGGCAGACAAAGATGGCGGCAGGCCCGGTGTCCGCAGTGGCCGGGAGCGGATCCAGAAACTCGCGCAAGCGGCGCTGAACGCCGACGTCACCGTTGACCAGGTCGACGCCATCCTGGCGGGATTGACCGAGACGCTCAGCGATCTCGACAAATCGACGTCAACGCTCGACACGACCCTCGAGCGGTTCAATGAGACGATCAGCCAGATCAACGCGCTGGCGCCGCGCCTCTTCGCGGTGGTGGACAGGCTCGAGGGCATCGTCGAGCGGGTCGAGCGCATCGTCGGCATCGGCGAATCTGTGATGTCACCGCTGGCCGCAACCGAGCACGCTGTGCGGGGTGCGGTCAACAAGGTGCGCCGAACCACCGGTCTGTAGTGCCGCAGGACTTCCCGACTCCCGCGCCGCCGTACGCCGAGGGCACCGGCCTGCCGTGGGATGTGACGGTCGGCGACGCCGTCGCCGCGATCGCCGATGCTCGGGCCCGCCACGGCGACACGTTCGTGGTGGAAAGCGGGCGGGACCATTACCTGTTCACGTTCACGGCGACCGGCGTCGAGTCGTTCTACGCGCTGCCCGAGGAGGTCGCAAGCAAGGGCCTCGCCGACTACTTGATGTTGCGGCGCAAGCTTCCCGACGAGATCTTCGACGGCAGGCGGACTTTGCCCGATTCGTTGTTCCGGCGCGACGATGTCGCCTCATATTTGGTCAATCTCGAAGGGGCACTTGCGCAGACCGCCGCCGAACTGGGATCAGCGGGCTCCGTCGATCTTTTCGACCTCACCCGGCGGCTCGGGCACCGGATGGGTCTCGCATCGTGGGCCGGACCGGGGACTGCGGAGGGCGCCGCATTCGAACGCCTTGTGCGGGCCTTCGACACCCTCGACGGGTCCGATGCGTTCGTCCACCCAGACGCGATGGCGGCCGTTGCCGCATCGGGCAAGCGCGCCGAGCGGGCCGCACTCGACGACGTCGCCAGTGTCCTCGAAATCGCGGTGCGTCGACGGGATTCGGGCCAGCAGGGCGTGGACCTCTACGGCAGGGTCGTCGAGGCTTGGTCATCGGAACCGCCCGACGTCCGCATGCGCGGAATCGCGCTTGACGTCGCGCTGATCCACATCGCGTCGATGTCCAATCTCATGGCGGCGCTCGGCTGGACATTCGTCGATCTGCTCACGCACCCAAGCGAACTGGCACGCGTCGCATCGGGCGACACGGAGTTCGCGCAGCGCTGCGCGTTGGAGAGCACGCGGATGGCGCAGCGCTCGATCATGTCGCGCGCCGTGTTGTCTCCTGTCGACTTCGACACCGGCGACGTCAGTTACCGCGTGCCCGCCGGCTGGACGATCTCCACACTGCTGCCGCTGCTGAACAAGTCGGCAGCGCCGGGCCTGGATCGCTGGGATCCCGACCGGTGGCACCGGCATCGGCTCGCCGACCAGACGGCGTTGCCGTCACCCATGCTGGTGACGGCATTCGGGCATGGCAGGCACTCCTGCCCGGCCCAGCCGTTTTCGTTGTCGGCGATGACGTCCGCCATGACCCACCTCATCGGCCGATACGAGCTGACTCCGCGGTGGGCCAACCACCCGAGGCCCGTGCCGGCCCAGATCGGCGGTGTCGCGCGTGCGGCCGACGCATGTCCAATCGACTACGCACGGATTTGCTGACCGCTATCATCCGGTCATGTCAAGACGCGACGACGAGCACTCGTCGTTGTCCGACATCGACATCCGTGTTCGGGCCCTGGAGTCTGTTCTTGTCGAGAAGGGGTACGTCGAGCAGGCAGCTCTGGACCAGATTGTCGAAGCTCACGAGACCAGGATCGGCCCCCACATCGGCGCGCGAGCCGTGGCGCGGGCGTGGGTGGACCCCGACTATCGAGCCGAATTGCTTGCGGACGCCACGGCAGCGGTCGCCACGTTCGCCGACCAAGGACGGGTTGGCGATGCACTGATCGCGGTGGAGAACACACCCGAGACCCACAACATGGTCGTGTGCACGCTGTGCTCGTGTTACCCGTGGGATGTGCTTGGCCTGCCGCCGGTTTGGTACAAGTCGGCGGCCTACAGGTCGCGAGCGGTCAAGGAGCCGAGAAAGCTACTCGCCGAGTTGGGAACGACGCTTGGGCCCGACACCGTGGTCCGCGTGTGGGACTCGACCGCGGAGACGCGATACCTGGTGCTGCCGATGCGACCGGCGGGCACCGACGGCTGGGATGAGCAGCGACTCGTGTCGCTGGTGAACCGAGACTGCATGATCGGTGTCGGCCTACCCACTCCCCCAGACGACTTAGACGACTGATGGACGGGATCCACGATCTCGGCGGCATGGACGGCTTCGGCGCCGTCGAGCCCGAACCCGACGAGCCGGTGTTCCACCACAGTTGGGAGGGGCGCGTTTTCGCGATGGAGATGGCGATGCGCGGAGCCGGCGTAGGGAACATCGACATTTCGCGGTTCGGCATCGAACGTCTTCCCCCGGCTGTCTACATCTCCAGTTCGTACTACGACAAATGGCGCAGGCGCACCGAACTCTTGCTGGTCGAGCACGGTCTAGCGACAGAGGACGAGATCGCGAGCGGACAGTCCTACGGGCCGGGGCAAGAGTTGAAGAACGGCACCTTCACCGCAGACCGGGTGGAGCGGGTCCTCAAGCGTGGTTCGTTCACCCGTGCTGTTGACACCGAGCCACGGTTCCAACCCGGCGACCGCGTACGCACCCGCAACATACATCCTCGGTCGCACACCCGGCTGCCACGCTACGTCAGCGGCCACGTCGGTGTGGTCGAGCTGTTGCATGGCGTGAACGTCTTCCCTGACAGCGTCGTCCGCGGCGAAGGGGAAAATCCGCAGTGGCTCTACACAGTTCGCTTCGAGGGCCGCGAACTGTGGGGCGATGACGCCGAGCCGGGAACCAACGTCTCCGTCGACGCCTTCGAACCGTACCTGGAGCCCGCCTAGTGCCTGCCTTCGATGAGCCATGGGAGGCGCGCGCATTCGCGATGGTGCGCGCGTTGCAGGATGAGGGCCTCTTCACCCCTGGCGAATGGTCAGACGCGTTGGGCGCCGAGATCCGGCGCGCGCAGGCTGCCGACGACCCCGACACCGGCGAGACGTACTACCACCACTGGCTTGGTGCTTTGGAAGCACTTGTCGCCGACAAGAACCTGGTATCGACACAAGCGCTTGCGGGCTGCCGCACGGCGTGGGC
>JAVXWV010000137.1:0-6364 GCA_032230775.1 Mycobacterium sp.
AGTTCGTCTACCGCGCCGGTCAGGCAGAACCAATTCAGCATTTCGTGCTGTCCGGAATCGACGATCTCGGCGGTGGTGGTCTCTTTCCACTTGGCATAGTCACCCGCGGCCAACAGGTCGTAGAGCCGCAGATCCGCCTCGGTGTCTGGGGTGATGTGCCAGGTCTTGTCGGTGAGAAACGCGTGCGACCAACTCGACGATGCGACCAACGCGACGCGAAGGTCGGTGTCGGCGAATGACTCTGCCACGGCCCGGCCCAGCGCAAAGCACCGCGCGGGGGACGGGCCGACCGGATCCAGTCTCTCCGTAGCGATCTCGGCGAACCGCGCCAGCCCGCCACGTCGCGCGATCGCATGCTGGCCATAGCAGTTGACGGTGATCGGGATCATCCGATACTGGAACTTGCGCCCGGCGTGCGGATAGTCAAGGAACAACTGGGTGTTGGCGATGGCATGCGGGAACGGCGAATTGGTCCGCTTCTGATACGAATACGCCACGTCGAAGCCGCGTTCGAGTAGCTGGTCGGTGAGCCGACGGGCGCCCTCCTCGTCGCCGTGCAACGTCATGGTGGTGTCGTCGGGCAGTCTCCACGGGTTGGGGCTGCCGCGCTTGGTCATCACCTCGAATGGGTCGACATCGATGTCGCCGTAGGCCAGCACGCAGAAGGGCGGGATGACCTCTTCGCGGAAGTTCTCGTACTGGTCGTCGCCCCACACCACCATGACATCGGGCGCGAATTCGTCCAGCGCGTCGCGGCACCGGGCGAGGTTCTCCACCAATAACTTTCGATGATGAGCGGCCGCGGCGACACCATTATCGGTGCCCCATTCGGCGAGCATCGGCGCGCGCCAGTTGGCCGGATCCTTCGCCTCGTCGGGAATGTCGGGATCGGCCAGCGTCCAACGCAACAGGGATGCCATGTGTTCGTCGGTGCCGGCCAGCAGCGGATAGTGGGTCAGGCCTAGACCCAGGAACTGCGCCATGAGTCCTCCAGATTGGTGCGGCATATCTGCTGCCACAGGTCGGCGGGAAGCTCCCTCACGACGTCGTCGATGTGGTCGGGCATCGCCGGGAAGGGGTAGTCGGATCCGAAAACGACGTGGTCGGCCCCAAAGACTCCGATGGCCGCCAGCAACGCAGAGCGCTGGTAGGTCAACGAGTCGCACCACAGTCGGGCCGCCTGCCGGCTGGGCAGTTCGGGTGACGTGCCTGGCATCCCGGCGATGAGCGCGCCCTTGTCGAGTCGCCCGATCATGGCCGGCAGCGTTCCCGCCCCATGCGCGAGGCACAAGCGCACACCGGGTCGGCGCTTCAGCGCTCCGCTGGTGATCAGCAGCGCGGCGGCCATGCCGGTTTCAATGGGCATTCCGGCGCCGAATCCGATGCCGGCCTGGGTCATTCGTGGAGGCAGGTCCTGGTCGCTGGGATGCACCAGTACCAAGGCGCCGAGTTCGGCAGCGACGGCGAAAAACCGGTCAAACCTCGGGTCCGCCAGTTCCAGGTCGCCGACCTGGGTGCCGATCTCGACACCGAGAAACCCAGGCGTGCGCATGCATCGGCGCATCTCGTCGACTGCCCTGTCGCTGTCCTGCAGCGGAATGGCTGCGAGCGCGGCGAAGCGGTTGGGATGCTGGCGTACGATCGCAGCGAAGAAGTCGTTTTGGGCAGCCGCTAGTTCGGCCGCCCCTGCCGCCGAGGTGTGGTAGCAGAATGTCACCGGAATCGGTGAAAGTACTTGTACCGCAACACCATCGCGATCCATGTCGGCCAGCCGGGCGACCGGTGACCAGCACCGGTGGTCGATCCGGCGGTACGGCGCTCCGCCGAATGTCAATGATGCGTCGGTCTCATTAATCCGCTCGACGCCGGGCCAGCGATCGTGTGGATAGGCCTGTCGCAGATCGGGCAGGTCGACGTCGATCGCGTGGGTGTGAACATCGACGAGCCCTGGGCGGGGGGTCTGGTGAGCGTCGATGGCGCGGCTCTCCCAACGTCATAGGGGACGGTCGCTCCCGAAGATAACAATTGTGCATGCATAATTCAAGACATGCATCCACAATGCTGTGGATCACAGTCAGGAGGTGGTAGATGTACCTCGTGCACGCAGGACGCACCCACCGTGGAAACGTGAAATGCAGAGGTGCTCGGCAGATCGCGGGCGACGTCTGTCAGGGATGCTGCGGGGTGTTGGGCGTGCGGTCCGGATCGTCGGCGCGGATCAGGTCCTGATCGTGGCGGTTGATGGCGTCGACGAACGACGGCTGATCGTGCAACGCGATCGACGCCACGATGTCGTCGTGCACGTCCAAACTCCTGGCGAGCAGCTCCTCGTGGTCGCCGACGAACACCACCCGGGTCAACACCGCCTTGATACTGGTCACCACCAGCTGGTGCATCCCCTCCAGTACGGGAATGTGCGCCGCGGCCGCGACGACGCCGTGAAACGCCAACACCGCGTCGAAAAACTGCTGCGCACTGGTGCTGGCCCGCAACGTGATCATGGCCGCCCGCATCGCGGCAACGTCGTCGGGGGTAGCCCGCTCGAACGCCGCCTTGGTCAGCCCGAATTCCAGATACAGCCGGGCTTCGAACAGGTCGAGGGGGTGCGGCGTGGAGGACTGAAACCACAGGTCGAGCGCGCCGACGCGGACCTGTGGGGGTGCGCTGGCCACTGTGATCCCGCCGCCGGGCCCCGGCCGGACGCTCACCAAGTCGCGATCACGCAGGATGCGCAGCGTCTCGCTCATCACGGTCGGGCTGATACCGAAGCGGTCCATGAGCTCCGACCGGCGGCCCAGGTGGGCACCGATCGGCAGGCGGGCGCTGAGGATCTCGTGTTCCAGATCGGCCGCAACACGTTCGGCCCGAGAGGAGCGCAGCGCAGGCTCGCGAGGTGCCACGCGCAGCCTCCTTGTCCGGGTTGGCGCCGCGGTGGCGCCGTAGAGCAAGTTTCCCATCAATCGAAGACAGGGGTACGGATCCATGGACCGAGCGACAGGCCGAGAAGCCTACCGCGCCGCGCGCGACGTGCTGGTGCGACACCGCGACGACTACGAGGCCGCCGTCACGCCGTTCTGCTGGCCCGATGTTGGGGAGCGGTTCAATTGGGCGGTGGACTGGTTCGACCCCATCGCTGCAGGCAATCCGCGCACGGCGCTGCGCGTCATTGGCGACGACGGGAGCGATGAGTCCGTGTCCGACGGGGTAAGACCGGTGGGTGTGCTCGACGAGCTTGGGCCTGCTCGTGGTGCCGGAGGTGAAGTAGATCAGCATCGGGTCCTGTCGACGATGTACTTCCTGGGCCTGCGCCCCGGCGATGTCCACCTCAACATCAGTTCCCCGGGATGGGCCAAGCACGCATGGAGTTCGTTCTTCGCGCCTTGGATCGCCGAGGCGACGGTCGTGGTGTACAACTACGCTCGCTTTGATGCCCACCGGTTCTTGAGCATGCTGGCCCAGGCCGACGTGACTTCGCTGTGTGCCCCACCGACGGTATGGCGCATGCTCATTCAGGCCGACGTGGGTGAGAGACCGGCCGCGCTGCGGGAGGCGGTCAGCGCGGGGGAGCCGCTCAACCCGGAGGTGATCGCACACCGGCACAAGCGGTGGGGGATGACCATTCGCGACGGGTTCGGTCAGACCGAGACGACGGCGCTGATCGGCAACACCCCAAACGCGTCGATCAAACCGGGTTCGATGGGCCGGCCGCTACCTGGCGCAGAGATCGACATCATCGACGTCGTCAGCGGGTCGATCGCCGACGAGGGCGAAATCTGCCTGCGGCTGGACCCTCGACCCGTCAATCTCATGACCGGCTATCTCGGCGACGGACACGCCGCGGCGGACACCACCGATGGCTACTACCACACCGGTGACGTGGCCAGCCGCGACGCCGACGGCTACATCACGTACGTCGGCCGTACCGACGATGTGTTCAAGGCGTCGGACTACAAGATCTCCCCGTTTGAGTTGGAAAGCGTGCTCATCGAGCATCCGGCCGTCGCCGAGGCGGCCGTTGTGCCCGCACCTGACCCGACACGGTTGGCCGTGCCCAAGGCGTACGTCAGCCTGGCGTCAGGGTGGCCCGCCGATCGGGCCACCGCCGACGCGATCTTTGCCCACGCTCGTAGCAGATTGGCTCCCTACCAGCGCATCCGGCGCATCGAGTTCATGGAGCTGCCGAAGACGATCTCGGGCAAGATCCGGCGGGTCGAATTGCGCGCTCGCGAAAACTCTTGGCAGCCAGACATTTCCGCGGGCGAGTTCCGCGACCGCTGAAACCACTGGCATCCGGGATTGACGCGGACGCAAGTTTGGGTACTGTGCAGATCAACGAAGCGACGTTTGCCCGTCACCCGGATGTGACTCTGACGAGGGACCCTTAATCCCTCGTGGTGGAGCAGTCACCGTAGCGATCGCCTCGATACGGTTCCGCCATGCTGACGGCTGACCATGACGATGCGCGGCAGCGGGCGACGACTGCCGCGTCGCGGGGACGTGCCCGATGACGTCGACATATGTCGCCACCAAGCCGGTCCGCGCGCTCGGCGGCTTCTTTGCGATGTCGCTGGACACGTTGGTCCAGCTGTTCAAGCCGCCCTTCGCGTGGCATGAGTACGTCCTTCAGTCATGGTTCGTGGCGCGCGTGTCGGTACTGCCGGCGTTGATGTTGACCATGCCGTACTCGGTGTTGCTGGTCTTCACGTTCAACATCCTGTTGACCGAGTTCGGCGCTGCGGATTTCTCCGGAACGGGCGCCGCGATCGGCACTGTCAATCAGATCGGTCCGATCGTGACCGTGCTCGTCGTCTCGGGCGCGGGCGCCACCGCGATGTGCGCCGATCTGGGGGCGCGCACCATTCGCGACGAACTCGACGCGCTGCGGGTGATGGGGATCAATCCCATTCAGGCGCTGGTGGTTCCGCGCGTGCTGGCGGCTACCACTGTTTCGTTGGCGCTGTCGGCGACGGTGATCCTGGTCGGGCTCAGCGGCGCGTTCTTCTTCTGCGTATTCATCCAGCATGTTTCGGCGGGTGCGTTCGTGGCCGGCCTGACGCTGCTCACCGGCACCGCCGACGTCGTCGTCTCGATGGTCAAGGCGATGCTGTTCGGGCTCGGGGCCGGCCTGATCGCCTGCTACAAGGGCATCTCGGTCGGCGGCGGCCCGGCCGGTGTCGGCAACGCGGTCAACGAGACCGTGGTGTTCTCCTTCATGGTGTTGTTCGCGATCAACGTGATCGTGACCGCCGTCGGCATCCAGTTCACGGTGTCCTGAGGTGAGCACCCCATGACAGCTACTGCTCCCAGCAAGCCACATGCACGGCTGCGCCGCACCAAGGACAGCATGGTCGCCGGGTGGATGAGGATCGGAGCGCAGACCCGGTTCTATGCCAAGACGCTCGGGGCGATTCCTGATGCCGTCATCAATTACCGGACCGAGTTGCTGCGGTTGATCGCCCAAATGGGGTTGGGTACCGGCGCGCTTGCGGTGGTCGGCGGAACCGTTGCCATCGTCGGCTTTCTCACGATGACCACCGGTGCGTTGGTGGCGGTGCAGGGATACAACCAATTGGCGTCCGTCGGTGTGGAAGCCCTGACCGGATTCGCATCAGCATTCTTCAACGTCCGGCTGATCGTGCCCGGAACCACGTCGGTTGCGTTGTCGGCCACCATCGGTGCCGGCGCCACTGCTCAGATCGGTGCGATGCGGATCAACGAAGAGGTCGACGCCCTGGAAGTGATCGGTATTCGGAGCGTCACCTACCTGGCATCCACGCGGGTGCTCGCCGGGGTGATCGTGGTGATCCCGCTGTACTGCGTTGCGGTCATGATGGCCTTTTTCGCCGCCCGCATCGGCACCACCGCCATCTACGGCCAGGGATCCGGTGTCTATGACCACTATTTCGACACCTTCCTAAACCCCACCGACCTGATCTGGTCTTTCTTCCAGTGCGTGGCGATGACCGTCGTGATCATGTTGGTGCACACCTACTACGGATACACCGCCAGCGGTGGGCCTGCCGGTGTGGGCGAGGCCGTCGGCCGGGCGGTGCGCACCTCGATGGTGATCGCGGCGGTCGAGATCGCGATGATCTCGCTCGCCGTCTACGGCCAATCCGGCAACTTCAACCTGGCCGGGTAGCGGTATGGAACCACGGCCAGGAGAAGAACGCATCCCCACCGCGTGGTGGACGATCATCCTGTTGGCGGCGATCGCCGCGTTCCTGTTCGCGACCACGGCGTTTTTCGCAGGCACGTTCAGGTCCTACGTCCCGGTGACCCTCACATCGGATCGGTCCGGGCTCATCTTGGAAACCAACGCCAAGGTGAAGTTGCGCGGCGTGCAGGTCGGACGGGTCAGCCA
>JAVXWV010000140.1:0-24156 GCA_032230775.1 Mycobacterium sp.
GCGCGCACAGAGGACCCCGAGCACGCCTCGCGGGTGCACCGGCTGGTCGCCGCGGTGCGGGACAACATGGCAGCCGACGGGATCATCAACGGGGCGGGGGGCGGCGACGGTGGCCTGTTCAACGGCATCCTGGCGCGCTACCTGGCGCTGGTGGTCACCACGCTGCCGCAGAACGGGCCCGCGGACGCCGAGGCTCGCGACATCGCCCGGTCGTTGGTGTTGAAGTCCGGCCAGGCGGCGTGGGACAACCGTCAGACCGTCGACGGTCTGCCGTTGTTCAGTGCGTTCTGGGACCGCACGGCCGAGATTCCGTCGGGCGGTGGGAAGTCGGCCGAATTCGTCGACGGTGCGGTCAACGCCTCCTCAATACCCGAACGTGATCTGTCGGTGCAGCTGTCGGGCTGGATGCTGATGGAGGCCGCTTTCACCGTGTCCGACGAGTGACCACAGAGCCCCTTCCGCGGATCGTCCGCCTGCTGCCCGGCCGGTTCAGGTGCGACCCCAAGGCGCCGGGCACCAAAGAGAACACTGCGGCCGCACTGCTTCTCGCGTTCACCCTCGCGGCGATCCTGTGGGCCAATTCGCCATGGGCGGACACATATTCGGCGCTGCTGGACACCCACGTCGGCTTTGTGTTCGGAGATCACGCCTTCGGACTGACGGTCAAACATCTGATCAACGACGGCCTGATGACGTTCTTCTTCTTCATCGTCGGCCTCGAGGTCACAAGTGAGTTCGCCATCGGCCAGCTCACCGATCGCGCAAGGGCTGCGGTGCCCGTCGTCGCGGCGATCGCGGGGCTCACCGTGCCCGCCGTCATCTTCCTGTTGTTCAACGCGTCGGGGGAGAACGCACAGGCGTGGGGACTGGTGATCTCGACCGACACCGCATTCCTCATCGGCGCGCTTGCCATCATCAAGCCCAAATACCCTGCCCGACTGAGGATTTTTCTGCTCACCCTTGCGGTGGTCGACGACATCGGCGCGCTGTGCGTGATCGCGCTGTTCTACTCCGAACGCATTCAGGTCGCACCGCTGATCGTCTCGGCGGCGTTGATCCTGGCGATCGCGTTGGTCCGGTTCATGCCGGTCGCGCGCGGACCGGCCTACGCGGTGCTTGGCGTCGCGCTGTGGATCGCGCTGTCCATGGCCGGAATACATCCCACCCTCGCAGGCGTCGCGCTCGCGCTGCTGATCCCCGTCTTCACACCCGAACGCCAGCAGGTGGAACAGGCGGTCGACCTTATCCGCGCATTCCGCCAATCACCCAACTCGCAATACGCCCGCGCCGCCAGTCGTGGCCTGCGGGAGTCGATTTCGATCAACGAGCGGCTTCAGGCCGAGGTCGGGCCCTACGTGTCGTTCGTGGTGCTGCCGCTGTTCGCGTTGGCCAATGCGGGCGTGCGGCTCGATGCGGACAGCGTGATCGCCGCGCTGCACTCGCCTCTGACGTGGGGCGTCGTCGCGGGCCTCGTGGCCGGAAAGTTCATCGGCATCACGGGCGCAACATGGCTCATGCGGCGCACGGGGATGGGGGAGTTGGCGCCGGGGCTGACGCTGCGCAGGATCGCAGGCGGCGCGGCGTTGTCCGGAATCGGTTTCACCATCTCACTTTTCATCGTCGATATCGCGATCTCCGAACCGGCACGGCAAGACCAGGCGCGCATCGGCGTCCTGCTGGCATCCGGCCTTGCCTTCCTGCTCGGATGGGCGATCTTCCGGGTCACCGACTGGGTCAGCCCGCCGGAACCGGTGGGGCTGAAGCTGATCCGGCCCGTCGACCTCGAGCGCGACCATATCCGCGGCAATCCCGACGCACCCTTGACGCTCGTGGAGTACGGCGATTACGAGTGCCCGTTTTGCAGCCGCGCCACCGGCGCGATCGACGAGGTGGTCGCGCACTTCGGCGATCAGCTGCGCTATGTGTGGCGCCACCTGCCGCTGGAGCGGGTGCACCCGCGCGCGTTCGACGCTGCATGTGCGGCAGAGGCAGCGGGCCTGCAGGGCAAGTACTTCGAAATGGGCAAGATGTTGTTCGCGAACCAGGACGATCTCGAGTGGTCGGACATCTACCGGTACGCCAACTCCATCGGGTTGGACCTCGAACGGTTCGACCAGGACGTGCGCGTGCATCGGTCGAAGGTGCTGCATCGAGTGCAGGACGACGCGCAGGATGCCGAGCTGATGGATCTCAACTCGACGCCGACGTTTTTCGTCAACGGCGTGCGGCACAAGGGGCCGTGGGATGCGGCCAGCCTGATCCGCGCGCTGGAAGCGGGCCGCGCCTAGGCTTCGGCGGCGGGTTCGCCGGTCGCCTTCCTGGCTTTGCGGCGCCGCTTGTACCACTCGATGAACATCGGCGTAACCGACGCCAGCGCGATGAGGATGAAGATCGGCTCGAGCAGCTTCTGAATGATCTCGAATTGGCCGAGCCCGTATCCGAGCAGCGTCAGACCGACGCCCCACACGACTGCGCCGATGACGTTGTAGAGCGTGAATACGCCGTAGCTCATCCTGGCCGCGCCTGCCGTGATCGGCGCCAGGGTCCGCACGATCGGCACGAAGCGGGCCAGCACGATGGCGAACGGTCCCCGCTCCTCGAAGAAGGCGTGGGCCTCATCCAGATACCGCTGCTTGAGCACGCGAGCGTTGGGCTTGAACATCGCGGTACCCAAGTACCGGCCGACGAAGTACCCGACCTGTCCACCGAGGATGGCGGCGATCGGTATAAAGACCAGCAGCTGCCACAGCTGGAAGTTGGCCTGTCCTGCGGCGGCTGTCCCTGCAGCGAGCATGCCCGCCACGAACAGCAATGTGTCCCCTGGCAGCACCGGGAACAGCACGCCCGACTCGACGAAGATCACGACAAGCAGCCCCACCATGGCCCATGCACCGAAGTAGCCGATGAGCTTGATCGGGTCCAGGAAATCCGGCATCAACGCCAGACTGGTCGTGGCCTCGGCGAGGACTGTCGTGGTCATGGCACACAAAGATACCGGCGGGCTCCTGAGACGCCCCTGTGCCTGGTCGGCTCCGGCGCTAGGGTCGGCTATGGCCACCCACAAAGCCGTTCACGCCGCGTCTGCCAATGCGCCTTTGACGATCGTCGACGTCGAGACCACACCGCCTGGCCCTGGCCACGTCCGCATCGCGGTCGCGGCCTGCGGCGTGTGCGGAACCGACCACGGTTTCCTCAGCGGTGGTTTTCCGAACATGACATGGCCGCTGACGCTGGGGCACGAGATTGCGGGAACGGTCGCCGAACTGGGCAACGGTGTCGACGACTTCGCCGTCGGCGACCGGGTTGCCGTCGGCTGGTTCGGAGGCAACTGCAACAAGTGCATCCCGTGCCGCAGGGGTCAGTTCATGCAGTGCGTGAACGGACAGGTGCCGAGCTTGCACTACCCGGGCGGCTACGCCGAGTCGGTGACGGCCCCTGTCACCGCGCTCGCGCGCATCCCCGATGAACTGTCATTCGCCGAAGCGGCGCCGATGGGCTGCGCGGGTGTGACCACGTATCACGCGCTGCGCAGGACCAGGGCGGTCGCCGGGGACCGGGTCGCGGTGCTCGGCATCGGCGGGCTGGGCCACCTCGGGGTGCAATGGGCAAGGGCGATGGGCTTCGAGACGATCGCGATCGCGCGCGGTGCGAGCAAGGAGGCCAACGCCCGCGAACTGGGCGCCCACCATTACATCGACTCGACGGCCGGTGACGTGGCCGCCGCGATGCAGGCCCTTGGCGGCGCGTCGGTGGTGCTCGCGACGGCCGCCAGTTCGGCCGCGATGGCTCAGACCCTCGGCGGCCTCGCGCCGGAGGGCGAACTGATCACCGTCGGCGTCACCGCCGAACCGCTGCCGATCGCGCCCGTCCAGCTGATCACCCCCGGGTACTCGATCGTCGGTCACCCGTCCGGCACGTCCCGCGACGTCGAGGAGACGATGCATTTCGCCGTCTTGTCGGGCGTTCGCGCGTGGATCGAGGAGCGGCCGCTGGCCGAGGCCGCGGAGGCGTACGCGGCGATGAATGAGGGCCGTGCCCGCTACCGCATGGTCCTGACCATCTGAGCCCGAACTGTGAACCCGCACCGCTCTTGAGATACTGCAACAAAACCTGGATCAGCCGAGAGGAACTGAAATGCCCATCGCAACACCCGAGGTCTACGCAGAGATGCTGGGTCGAGCCAAGGAGCACTCGTTCGCTTTCCCGGCGATCAACTGCGTGGGCTCAGAAAGCGTCAATGCCGCGCTCAAGGGCTTCGCCGACGCGGGAAGCGACGGCATCATCCAGTTCTCCACCGGAGGTGCGGAGTTCGCCTCCGGGCTCGGGGTGAAGGACATGGTGTCCGGCGCGGTGGCGCTGGCCGAGTTCGCCCACATCATCGCCGAGAAGTACCCGATCACCGTCGCGCTGCACACCGACCACTGCCCGAAGGACAAGCTGGACAGCTACGTCAAGCCGCTGCTGGCCATCTCGCAGAAGCGGGTCGCCGAAGGCCGCAACCCGCTGTTCCAGTCGCACATGTGGGACGGGTCGGCGGTGCCGATCGACGAGAACCTGGAGATAGCTCGGGAATTGCTCAAGCAGGCCGCGGCCGCCAGGATCATCCTCGAGATCGAGATCGGCGTTGTCGGCGGCGAGGAAGACGGCGTGGCCCATGAGATCAACGACAAGCTCTACACCACCCCTGAGGACTTCGAGAAGACCATCGACGCGCTCGGCGCGGGCGAGCACGGTAAGTACCTGCTGGCCGCGACGTTCGGCAACGTCCACGGCGTGTACAAGCCCGGCAACGTGAAGCTGCGCCCCGACATCCTCGAGCAGGGTCAGCAGGTGGCCGCGGCCAAGCTCGGATTGCCGCAGGGCGCACAGCCTTTCGACTTCGTGTTCCACGGTGGGTCCGGCTCGTTGAAGTCCGAGATCGAGGACTCGCTGAAGTTCGGCGTGGTGAAGATGAACGTCGACACCGACACCCAGTACGCGTTTACCCGCCCGCTCGCCGGGCACATGTTCACCAACTACGACGGTGTGCTCAAGGTCGACGGCGAGGTCGGCAACAAGAAGGCCTACGACCCGCGCAGCTACCTGAAGAAGGCCGAGGCCAGCATGTCGGAGCGCGTCGTCGAGGCGTGCAACGACCTGCACAGTGCGGGTCGCTCGGTGACGGCGGGCTAGCCACTCAGGTAGTCGTCAGCTCGCGCGACTAGTGTCTGGACGGTGAGACGCGGAATTCTGATCACCTGCTGCACCGTCGCGACCGCCTTGGGATCGCTCGTCGTCGCATCGCCGGCGGCTGCCGACGACTGCCCCTACGGCACCGTGCCTACGCGGTTCCCCGGGGTGTGCACACAGGGTCAGACAGGTGCGCCGCCTCCGGCGGGCATCACCGTTCCGCCGCAGGGGGCCGAGGCCGTTACCATGCCGGGCCAGTTTCCGACGGTGAACGGCATCCCGTGCAACCTGGAACACTCCGTCACCTGCTATGCAATGTCGCAGAACGCACACTAGCTGTCGGGCGCCTGGCAGATCTTCCACTGGTCGTCGCGGAACTGTAGGTCGAAGCTGCGCGTCGAACGGGTCTGCGGTGCATTGGCCATGAACGTGGTGACGTTGGCCTCGGCGTGGCCACCGTTGACCACCACCTGGTCGATGCTGGCGACCACCGGATACTGCTTGGCCGCGGCGACCCTGGCATGGGTTTCGGTCCAGGCCCGCTCTTCGTAGTTGACGTAGCTGTCGCGGGTGGTGCCGCAGGTGATGCTGCGCAGCGTGGCCAGATCGCCCTTCTGGATCGCGACGTCGAAATTCTGGATCGTCGATCGGACCTTGTCCTCCTGCGAGACCTTCGGCGTCGAGTCGCGCGTCAACAGCAGCGTGCCGAGGATCGCGACAGCAGCCAACGCGGCGATGACCAATATGACCGCCACCACCCAGCCCCAGCTGCGACGGGTGCGCGGCGGTCTAACAGTCTCGGTGCGGGGCGGAATGACTTGCGGTGCAACGGGTTTCTGCTGAGTCATCGGCACCGGCGGCATCACCTCGGTGGCCGGGTCGGAGGGCCTGTGGATTATCTGGGTCGAGCTCGCGTCGAAATTCGACGGCGCGGTGAAGCGGCGCTCCGCGGCCTGGTTCGTCTCTTCGTCGGGCAGCTGCGTTTGCGCCTCCGGGGACAAGAAGATTTCGGTAGCGGGCTCGTGTTCCTCGTCGGTCACGGCCTCGGCCTTCTGGGTTTCGTCCGTGTCGTCGATGACTTCGGCCGCTGATTCGGCGGCTTCATCCGGTTGGTCAGGCCCTGTTGGGTTCGACATCCCTGCTGCGGTTCCTCCCTAACGACGCTACGGCCCGAAGCTTAACCATCCGCCTGGGAGCACGCTTCGGCCATGTCGCGGCTCGCCGCGGAAACCCATCTGGCGGCTCGGCGTGGAAGCCCGCACGGCACAATGGGGCCCATGACGCGGATGGGTGATCTCCTGGGACCGGACCCGGTACTACTGCCGGGCGACAGCGCGGCCGAGGCCGAACTCGCCGCCTCTGAAAACCCCGCCATCGTGGCCGCCGCACATCCAACGGCGTCGGTGGCGTGGGCCGCACTCGCAGAGGATGCGCTGGCCGACGACAAGGCCATCACCGCCTACGCATACGCCCGCACCGGCTATCACCGCGGCCTTGATCAATTGCGCCGCAATGGATGGAAGGGCTTCGGCCCGGTGCCCTACAGCCACGAGCCCAACCGCGGGTTCCTGCGCTGTGTGGCGGCGCTGGCACGGGCGGCCGACGCGATCGGCGAGGGCGACGAGTATCAGCGCTGCCTTGACCTGCTCGACGACTGTGATCCGGCGGCGCGTTCCGAACTGGGGGTTGCTTAACTCGCGCTGCGCTCGCTGCTACTCCGCTTCGCACCTGCAGTCGGCGGCGCCGTCGGGCGGCTCGACCTGGACCGTCGCATGGTCCAGCCCGCGCGCGGTGAGCACCGCACGCGCGTCGTCGAGCACACTGGCGGAATCGCCGCTGCTGGTCAGGTGCGCGGTGACCATGTCCTTGCCCGGCACCAGCGTCCACACATGCAGGTCGTGCACCTCGGTCACGCCGTCGACGGCACACAGCGCGGAGCGCAGCTCCTCAACGTCGATGTGGCTGGGCGATGACTCGGACAGGATCCGCAGCGCGGCCCGGGCCAGTGCGACCGCCCGCGGCAGCACCCACAACGCGACGAACACAGCGACGACGACATCGGCGTACGGCCAGTGCGTTGTAACCGTGACAATGCCTGCGATCAGCACGCCGATGCTGCCGACGGTATCGGCGACGACCTCCATGTAGGCGCCCTTGACGGCCAGGCTGTCCTCGGAGTGCGACCGCAGCAGCAGCACCACGACGCCGTTGGCAACCAGCCCCGCCAGCGCGACGAGGATCATCGGCACACCAGGCACGTCTGGCGCGTCACCGAGCCGATGGACGGCCTCGTAGAGGATGAACGCTGCGACGCCAAGCAGCAGCACCGCGTTGGCGACCGCGGTGAAGACCTCGGCGCGGTGCCAGCCGTAGGTGCGGGCAGGCGACGCGCTGCCGTGGCGGGCGAGCAGCACCGCCGTCAGGCCCATGAACATCGCGACCAGGTCGGTGAGCATGTGGCCCGCGTCGGACAGCAGCGCAAGCGAATTGATCATCAGCGCGGTGGTGAGCTCGAGTACGAAGAACGCGGTCAGGACCGCCGCGGCGATGACCATCCGGCTGACACGGGTGTCGGCATTGCTGTGATCGTGTCCGGCACCCATATCTGCAATCTATGCGTAAAGACGCATATGTCGCAAGATCGCCGTCAGAACCAAGCGGACCAGAACCGGGTTAGCTGGCTGCCGATCTGCCACAGCACAGTAGAGATTCCGGATAGCCCGAAGAACCAGTCCACAATGCCGAAGAACCAGCGGTTGACCTGTGGCGTGAACAGGAGCAGCAACAGAATGAGGAACCCCCACTGCTTTGCCGGTTCTACGGCGCGCTGGGTCTGCGGGCTCAGGTGCGGCTCGAGCGCGCTGTAGCCGTCCAGTCCCGGGACCGGCAGGATGTTGATCAGGAACGCGGTCACCTGCAGGAACGCCTGAAACGCCATGCCGGCCCAGAACACCGCGTGGCTGGGCTCCCTGAGCAGGCTGGTCAGCGTCAGTAGGACGATCGCGAATGCGAGGTTGGTGGCCGGGCCGGCAAGGCTGACCAGGGTCTTCTGCCGCTTCGTCATCCACGACGTGCGCAGGTACACCGCGCCGCCCGGCAGGCCGATTCCACCGAGCGCGATGAACAGCGCGGGCAGCCCGAGCGACAGCAGCGGATGGGTGTACTTCAACGGGTTCAGGGTCAGGTAGCCGCGCGCCTCGGCGTCGTGGTCGCCGAAGCGGTACGCGGTGTAGGCGTGCGCGAACTCGTGCAGACACAGCGACACCAGGAAGCCGGCGATGACGAAGATGAACACCCCGACGTACGCGAGCGGCTGGACGGTGTCCGCGGCCAGCCATGCCAGCACCCCGCCGACGACGGTCAGCGCAACGATCGCCAGGAAGACAGGGCTCGGCCGCACCGATTGGCGCAGCGGTCGGATGTTCACAAATCGACGCTACCCGACCCGCAGCCAGCCCTCGGTGTGGCGATAGAACGTCGACCTGCGGACCGGCCTCGGCGCGGGCACGCCGTCGCGCACCAGCAGCGCGGCGTCGGTGCCGAGCTGCGCGGCGCGGCCCGTCACCCATCGCTTCGGCCGCATCCGTCCCGACAGCGCGCTCGCCCGCAGGCCAGGCATGGTCGTCGTCGGCTCGATCCGTACGCCGGTCACCTGGCCGTCGAACAGCGGGGTGTCATCGACGACGCCCTCGCCGTGGATCGTGCGGGCCTGCTCGTCGGGCGGCAGCCAGTACGCGGTGCGGACGATGACGGTCCCCGTCTCGTCGCGGATGAGCGGAACCCGTCGCGCCTCGCCGGTGCGGGCCCTGCGTGCGGCCCACGGTCGGCGCACGTGGCCAACCTCCACATCGAGCCGCTCGGCCCGCAACAACCGGGTCAGCACCGCCGCAAGATCGGCGTCCGATCCCACGACGACGACCCTGCCGTGGGCGGTGACGTCGTCGATGGTCACCGTGGGCAGATCACGCAGTGCGCGGGGCACTCGACGTCCCCCGAAAAGCAACACCACAACGTCTGCTGTGGTGTTGCCCGACGAACTGCTCCTCACGTCCGCGCGAACTCCTCGGGTCGGCTGGGATAGGGTTTGTCACCGGCTGCATCACAATAAGCGGGAGAAATGTCATGCCGGCAATCGTGCTCATCGGCGCCCAGTGGGGGGACGAGGGCAAAGGAAAGGCCACCGATCTGCTCGGTGGCCGCGTCCAGTGGGTTGTGCGCTATCAGGGCGGCAACAATGCGGGTCACACCGTGGTGCTGCCGACGGGCGAGAACTTCGCGCTTCACCTGATCCCCTCTGGCATCCTCACGCCCGGCGTCACCAACGTCATCGGTAACGGTGTCGTCGTCGATCCGGGTGTGTTGCTCACCGAGCTGAAGGGCCTTGAGGATCGCGGCGTCGATACCGAGCGGCTGCTGATCTCCGCGGACGCGCACCTGTTGATGCCCTATCACGTGGCGATGGACAAGGTTGTCGAGCGCTACGCGGGCAGCAAGAAGATCGGCACCACAGGCCGTGGCATCGGCCCGTGTTACCAGGACAAGATCGCCCGCATCGGGATCCGCGTCGCCGACGTGCTCGACGAGACGCTGCTGGCCGAAAAGGTCCAGGGCGCACTCGAATTCAAGAACCAGGTGCTTGTCAAGATCTACAACCGCAAGGCGCTCGACGCCGCCGAGGTGGTCGACACGTTGCTGGCGGAGGCCGAGGGTTTCAGGCATCGCATCGCCGACTCCCGCTACCTGCTCAACGCCGCGCTCGAAAAGGGCGAGACCGTTCTGCTCGAAGGGTCGCAGGGCACGCTGCTCGATGTCGACCACGGCACGTATCCCTTTGTCACATCGTCGAATCCGACCGCAGGCGGCGCATGCGTTGGTTCCGGCATCGGCCCGACGCGCATCACCACGGTGCTGGGCATCCTCAAGGCGTACACCACCCGGGTGGGGTCGGGTCCCTTCCCAACCGAGCTGTTCGACCAATTCGGCGAATACCTCAGCAAGACCGGCGGCGAGATCGGCGTCACGACAGGTCGGCGCAGGCGCTGCGGATGGTTCGATGCGGTCATCGCCCGCTACGCCACCCGCGTCAACGGGATCACCGACTACTTCCTGACCAAGCTCGACGTGCTGTCCAGCCTGGAGACCGTGCCAGTGTGTGTCGGCTACCGCGTCGACGGCAAGCGCATCGATGACATGCCGATGACCCAGAGTGACATCGCCCGCGCCGAGCCCATCTACGAGGAGCTGCCCGGCTGGTGGGAGGACATATCTCACGCCCGCCAGTTCGACGATCTGCCGGCCAAGGCGCGCGACTACGTGCTGAGGCTGGAAGAGCTTGCCGGAGCGCATGTTTCGTGCATCGGTGTTGGACCGGGACGCGATCAGACCATCGTTCGTCGCGACGTCCTGGCGCCCAAATGACAGACGACCCAAGGCTGGTCGACCCCGACTACGACAAACACGGTGGGTTCCCGAACTTCCAAGCCGCCGACCCGGGTCCGGGATTCGGGCGATTCCTGACCGCGATGCGACGGGCACAGGACCTTGCCGTTTCGGCCGACCCGGACAGCGACACCTGGGATCAGGCGGCCGACCGCGCCGAGGAGTTGGTCAAGCTACTCGACCCGTTCGAGGCAGGCGAGGGTATCGGTCCGGCCAACCGCGTGCCGAGTCTTCCCGGCAGCGGCAGCCTGCTGATGCCGCCGTATCGGGTGGTCAAGTTCGATCCCGACGGCGTCGAATTGAGCGTGCAGTTCAGCCGGTTCTCGGTCGGCGGAAACTATGCGGTGCACGGCGGCGTGCTGCCCTTGCTGTTCGACTCGGTGTTCGGCATGGTCATCCACGCGGCGGGGCGACCGATCAGCCGCACGGCCTTCCTCCACGTCGACTACCGGAAGGTGACGCCCATCGACACGCCGCTGACCGCACGTGGCTGGGTGCGAGAGTCAGAGGGCCGCAAGGCGTTCGTCAACGCCGAACTGCGCGACTCCAGCGATCCCGACGCGAACCTGCTCGCCGAGGCGAACGGGTTGATGATCCGATTGCTCCCCGGCCAGCCGTAGCCGTGCCACGATGACGGTGTGACGACCAAGCAGCCCGACCGCCAACTGCATCCTCTGGCGACGCCGCGGGCCGCGGCGCTGGCGGGTGTGCTGTTCGCGCTGCTGTTCGGGACGGCGCTGATTCTCATCCGGACGACGCTGCCCGAGCAGGCCGAGTACGGCACCCAATGGGCCACTACCGGACGGGGCAGGCTGCACCTGGCGGCGGTGCTAATGCCGTTCGCGGGCATCACCTTTCTGTGGTTCATCGGTGTGGTGCGGTCCGGCTTCGGCCGCTTCGAGGACAAGTTCTTCTCATCGGTCTTCATCGGCAGCGGATTGCTGTTCCTGGCGATGATGTTCGTGGCAACCTCCGTCGGCGTGGCATTGGGCTCAAGTCACGCGTTCGCCCAGGACGCAGGGGCCGATGCAGAGGTGGTCGCATTCGGCCAGATGCTGTTACTTACCCTCACGAAGACCTATGCACTGCGGATGGGCGCGGTGTTCATGATCTCGTTGGCGACGATCTGGCTGAAGACCGGTCTGATGTCGCGCTGGCTCGTCGGAGTGACTTACCTTGTCGCACTGGGGCTTATACTGTCCAGCGATATCAGCATGTGGCTGACCGTGGCCTTCCCGGTGTGGGTGCTGATGGTCAGCGTGCTGCTGCTGGTGAAGGCCGGCGTCATCGACCTCGACCGTGACGACTAATCCGCGATGCGCAAAGCCTGTGAGGGGCAGAGCTTTACGGCCTCGCGAGCGTGCTCCTCTTCGGCCACGGGAACCTCGTCGACCAGCACCACGACGATGCCGTCGTCGTCTTGATCGAACACGGCGTCGGCCGCCATCACGCAGTTGCCCGCGCTGATGCACACGTCGCGATCGGCTGTGATTTTCAAGGGGCCATCACCATTTCACCGCCAAGGACTTGAGACCGTAGATGAAGTGAAACGACCGGAACTGCACATCGTCGAAGTCCTCCGCCAGCGCCAATGCCGGGAAACGTTGCAGCAGCGCAGGAAACGCAATGCGCATCTCCATCCGCGCCAGCGGGGCGCCAAGACAATGGTGCACGCCGTGGCCGAACGCCAGATGTCCCATCGCGCCGCGGTGGATATCGAAAACTTCCGGCGCATCGATGAAGTCGGAATCGCGATTGCCCGACGGCAGCGAAACGAACACCAACTGCCCGGACGGGATGGGTACCCCGGCCACCTCGACGTCGGTGGTGGTGATGCGCGGAATCGCGCTTTGCACGATAGACAACCAGCGCAACAGCTCCTCGACGGCTGGCCCGACCGCGTCGGGGTCGTCGCGGACCGCAGCCAGCTGATCGGAATGCCGGAGCAGTGCCAGCGTGCCGAGACCGAGCATGTTCGACGTGGTCTCGTGCCCGGCAAGCAGCAACAGGCTTGCGACGCCGGTGAGTTCGTCGTCGGTGAGCTCGTGGCCGTGATCGCGGACAAGCATGCCGAGGATGTCCTCGCCGGGGTTCCGCCTCGAGCGCTCGACCAGTGAGGCCATATAGCCGCGGCCACGCTGGACCAACTCGAGGCGCTCCGAAATCGGAAGGGACAGGTCCAGCTGACGGGTGGAGCGTCGTTGGAAGTCCTCGCGATCCTCGTATGGAACGCCGAGCAGCTCGCAGATCACGAGCGAGGGGATCGCCAGCGCAAAGCTAGACACCAAATCCGCTGGCGGCCCGGTGCTTTCCATCGTATCTAGTTGCGCGTCGACGATCTCGACGATGCGTGGCTCGAGCCGTTTCATGCGTCGGATGGTGAACTCGGGCGTCAGCATGCGGCGCAGCCGTTGGTGCTCGGGCGGGTCGAGGCCAAGGAGGTTGCCCGCCCGCGAGCTGGCGACCTCCTCGTCGGAAGCCTCTGGGGCTCCCGGCACGACGAATCCCGGCGGGCGACCGTTGGAAAACCGCTGGTGGTCGGACAGCACCGCCTTGACGTCCTCGTGGCGGGTGACGAGGTAGACCTCCGTGCCGAATGTGCTGGTGATGGTTCGAACGCCGGTGGTCTCGCGGATCTCCCGAAGCTCGGCGGTCGGGTTGAACGCATCGCGTCGCATGTGCAGCGGCGGCAACTCCGGCGCTTGAGTCATGATTCGACGTTACGCGTGAGACACAAACTCCCCGATGAGCTTGTTGACGAGCGGTGGATTCTCCAGCCCGGCCAGGTGCGCGACGCCATCGAGCACGGTGACGGCCGCGCCGGGGATTGCATCGGCCATCGCGGTCGTCTCGGCCAACGGGAACGTCGCGTCCTCGGCACCGGCGACCACCATCACCGGCGTCGTCACCCGGGACAGCAGCGCACGCTGATCCGGCCGGGCAGGCACGACGCTGCGAACCGCCCAGCCACCCGAACGGACGTCGACGCGCTGCACCGTCTCGCGCACATACGCCACGACATCTGGCCGGGTGGTGAACGTGGTCGGGCCGAGGAATGCCTTGAGCACGGAACGGGTCAGCGGCGGCCGGATCCCGCCCATCAACCCCGCCATGCGCAGCAGCAGCCCGTACTCGATCTTTTGCCGCGTGCCCGCAGGCGATGCCGTGCAGTTCATCAGGACAGCGCTGCCGATGCGTTCGGGGTAGGTGGCGGCGAACGTCCCGCCGATCATGCCGCCCCACGAATTTCCGACGAAGTGCGTCCGCTGAAGGCCGAGGCCGTCGAGGATGTCGACAATGCATCGCGCGCAATCATCGAAAGTAAATGGCGCCGTGAGCTTTTGGCTCTCGCCGAAACCTGGAGGGTCGACCAGGATCACCTGGTGCTCCTTGCCGAAATGATCGGACTGCGCCGCCCACATGTCGCCCGTCATCAGCAGGCTGGGCCAGAACATCATCGCATCGCCGCTGCCGCGGATCTGAACCCGCACCGATCCGAGCACTGTGTCGATCAATTGAGATTCATCCACGGTTCAGTGTCGCTTCCTCGAGGTCGAGCCCGCGCAGCACCTCGCGCAGCACCTGGTCGTCGATCTGGCCGCTGTCGCGTTCGGCGATGAACGTCGCGCGTTCGGCAGCCAGCATTTCCAGTCGCAACCGGCGGAACGCCGATACCGGGCTCTCGCCGATCTCCTCCTCGTCGCGGCCCAACCGCTCCCACGCCGAGTTGCGCCTGCGAGTGTTCCAGCCGCGCAACACATCCGCGGCCCGCTCGTGCACGTCGGTGACCTTCTCCTCGGCCAGCACCTCGTCGAGCCGGTCGGCAGCGGCCCGCGCCGCCTTGTCCTGTGCGGCTGCCGCGGAGATCGCGTCTGTGCGGGCGTCGTCGCCCTGCACGCCGAGCCTGCGGATCAGCCACGGCAGCGTAAGGCCGTGCAACAGCAGGGTGCCGATCACGACCACGAACGTAAGGAATACCAGCTGCGGGCGTCCGGGAAACGGCGCACCCGACAGTGTCGTCATTGGAACACCGAACGCCGCCGCCAGCGACACCACCCCGCGCATGCCCGCCCACGCGACCACGAACACCTCCGCAGGGCTCGGCGCCGGTTCGCGGTCGCGGACGCGCTTGGACAACAGCCGCGGCAGGTAGGTGCCCACGAAGATCCAGAAGATCCGAACCAGAATCACCGTCGCCAACACCGCCACCGACGAGATCGCGATCACCGCCGCGGTGATCCCTTTCAGCTCGCCAACCACCATCGGCAATTGCAGGCCGATCATCAGGAACGCGAATGACTCCAGAATCAGCGTCAGCGCCTTCCACACCGCGTTGTCCTGAAGCCGGGTCGCGTAGCCGGCCCTTGTCGATTTCTGGCCGAGAATCAGCGCGGCGACGACGACCGCGAGCACACCCGAGCCGTGGATCTCCTCGGCGGCCAGGTAGATGATGAACGGCGCCACCAGCCCGACCGCGCTCTCCACCAATGGATCGTCGAGCCGCCACCGGATGAATGCTGTCAGGAAGCCCAGCGCCACACCGACCACAACTCCGCCAGCCGCCGCCAGCGCGAGCGTCGCCAACCCGCTGCTCCACGTCGCGGCCGCGCCGATGGCCGCCGCAAGCGACACCTTGTACGCGGTAAGCGCGGTCGCATCGTTGAGCAGGCTCTCGCCGCCCAGCAGCGTCATCATGCGACGCGGCAGCCCGAGCCTGCGTCCGACCGCGGTGGCCGACACCGCATCGGGGGGCGCCACGATCGCACCGAGCGTCAGCGCCGCCGCGATCGTCAGCTCCGGCACTATCTTGTACGCCACATACCCGACCGCGAAGGTCGTCGCCAGCGGCAGCCCGACCGCCAGCAGCCCGATCGGACGGATGTTGCGTCTCAATGCCACATAGCTGCTCTCAAGACCTGCCGACCACAGCAGTGGCGGAAGCAGCACATACAGCACCAACGCCGGGCTGAGCTCGATTTCCTTGAAACCGGGGATCAGGCCGGCCAGCAGTCCCGCGACCACCAGCACCAGCGGGGCCGACACGTTGTAATGCCGGGCCACCGCGGCCAATAGGACCGACACCACCAGTACCGCCAGCAGTGAGGCACCCACGTCGCCAAACCTCCTCGCCGATCCAATCCGTATCGTTAATCAACATGCTGAGGAGATCACGCCGCGACGATGCCAGCACCGCGGCGGTCCCCAAGACATGCGAACACCTCGCCGACGCCGCAGCATCCGGGGCCGAACCCGAACCGCTCACCCCCGGCAAATGCCAGGAGTGCGCCGAGCACTGCGAGGACACGTGGGCGCACCTGCGGATGTGCCTGACCTGCGGCCACGTCGGGTGTTGCGACTCGAGCCCACATCAACACGCGAGCGAACATTTCCATGCGACAGGTCATCCCGTGATGCGCTCCGCCGAGCCGGGGGAGGACTGGCGGTGGTGCTACATCGACGTCCGACTGAGCTGATCATCTGGCAGTCTGGACCCGCGATGAGTGAAACGACTGAAACGACCGAAGGCGATTCGACGACCGGGCCGGAGCCGGTCGTGGCCGACAACCCCGCGGCGCCCGCGGGTTCCACTGTGATGCTGCTGGGCTCCGGCGAACTGAGCCGTGAGTTGGCCCTGGCGTTCCAGCGGCTCGGGGCCGACGTCATCGCCGTCGACCGTTACGCCGACGCTCCCGCACAGGGCGTGGCCGACCGCGCCGCCGTCGTGAAGATGAACGACGCCGAGGAGCTCACCGCGCTCATCGAGAAGGAGAAACCGCGTTACGTCGTCGCCGAGGCGGGCCTCATCGCGGCAGACGCCCTGATCGCCGTCGCCGAGCGCGGCGACATCGAGGTGTTCCCCACACCGCGCAGCACGCGGCTGTCCTTGGACCGGGAGGGTCTGCGCAGGCTGGCCGCCGACGAGCTCGGGCTGCCCACCGCACCGTTCTGGTTCGCCGGGTCGGTGGAGGAGCTCACCGCGGTGGCCGAGCACGCGGGTTTCCCGCTGGTCGTCAAGCCGATCGCGGCGGCGCCAGGCGATGGCCAGTCGGTGGTTCTCCGCGTCGACGACGTCGAGCCTGCCTGGCACCGCGCCGTGGCGGCGGGCCGCATCCCGCACAACCGGGTGATAGCGGAGACCGTCGTCGAGGTCGACTTCGAGGTCACCATGCTGACCGTCCGCGTCACCGGACCGGCGGGTCCCGCCGTGCACTTCTGCGAGCCGATCGGCCACCGCATGGCCGACGGCGACCTGCTGGAGTCGTGGCAGCCGCAGCAGATGTCGCCCGCAGCTCTGGACGCGGGAAAGTCGATCGCGGCGCGCATCGTCAATTCGCTCGGCGGCCGCGGGGTGTTCGGGGTTGAGCTGCTGGTGCGCGGCGATGAGGTGTACTTCGCCGACGTGCGTCCCCGGCCGTACGACAGCGGCCTCGTGACACTGCGCTCACAACGGCTTTCGCAGTTCGAGCTGCACGCTCGCGCGATCCTCGGGCTGGCCGTGGACACGATCATGATCTCGCCTGCCGCGGCTGAGGTCAGTTACGCAGGGGCCGACTCGACCGGCGCCAAGGATGTCGACATGCACGTGGTCGGCGAGGCGCTGGCCGTCGCCGAGAGCGACGTACGGCTGTTCGACCGGCCCGATGAGACCGACGGCCGACGGCGGCTCGGGGTGGCGCTGGCCACGGCCCCCGACCCGATCATCGCGCGGGACCGGGCCCGGCGAGTGTCGGCGGCACTGCGCAAACTCTGGTGACCGAGCCCCAGGGCGACGCCGACCGGCCGACGATGGCGCCGTTTCTCGGTGCGTTGGCAATCATTGTGCTCGTCGTGATCGCAATCTGGCTGTTCAATGTTTTCGGGACCGACGACGTGCCCGCCGACCAGCAGGTCGGCAAGGCGGCGGTCGGCCAGAACGACGCGCTGCAACGGCAGCACTACGCCGACTTCCGCACATATACCTGCCACGCTCAGCAGGGCCCCGAGGCCGATATCCTTGCCCGGCAACGGGATTCGGTGGCCAAGCGGGGGGAACGGTTCGTCGACGACGTCACCGACGTCGTGATCGACGGTGATCGCGCCACCGCCACGGTGACCTATCATTTCGGCAAGGCACCCGACACCAAAACCGGTGTTGCGATGACGTTCACACGCGAGGACGGAGCATGGAAGGTCTGTTCGACCGGCCCAAGCTAGCTGTGAAAGACTTCCGACCGTGAGCTATGCAGGAGACATCACGCCTGAGGAGGCCTGGAAGCTGCTGACCGACAACCCCGACGCCGTGCTGGTGGACTGTCGCACGGAAGCCGAATGGCGCTTCGTCGGGGTGGCGGATCTGTCTTCGTTGCAGCGCGACGTGGTGTATGTCGAGTGGAACACCACCGACGGAAAGCACAACGATGACTTCGTCGAGGATCTGAAGGCTTCTGGTGTCACGCCCGGCGTGGGCCCACACGCCAGTAGGGGACGGCCGGTGGTCTTCCTGTGTCGCTCAGGTAACCGCTCGGTCGGTGCCGCCGAGGCCGCGACGGAGGCTGGCATCGCCCCGTCGTACAACGTGCTGGACGGATTCGAGGGCAACCTCGACGAGCACAAGCACCGCGGCGGCACCGGATGGAAAGCACTAGGCCTGCCCTGGAAGCAGTCATGAGTCCCAGCCCGGACGACCAGGTGCCGTCCATCCGTACCCCCGCCGAACTGCCGGAAGGGGTCAGCCAGGCCACCATCGGGGTGCGGGGCGGGCTGTTGCGGTCGGGTTTCGAGGAGACCGCGGAGGCGATGTACCTGACGTCCGGGTATGTGTACGCGTCTGCGGCTGAGGCCGAGAAGGCGTTCACAGGAGAGATCGACCGCTACGTCTACTCGCGCTACGGCAACCCGACGATCTCGATGTTCGAGGAGCGCCTGCGGCTGATCGAAGGCGCGCCCGCGTGCTTTGCGACGGCGACGGGGATGGCCGCGGTATTCACGTCGCTCGGTGCACTGCTTGCGGCCGGTGATCGGCTGGTGGCGGCGCGCAGCCTGTTCGGGTCGTGCTTCGTGGTCTGCGGCGAAATCCTGCCGCGCTGGGGTATCGAGACGGTCTTCGTCGACGGCGATGACCTTTCGCAATGGGAAGAGGCACTGTCGGTGCCCACCCAGGCGGTGTTCTTCGAGACGCCGTCCAACCCGATGCAGTCGCTGGTCGACATCGCTGCGGTGTGCGATATGGCCCACGCCGCCGGGGCAAAAGTCGTGCTGGACAACGTGTTTGCCACACCAATCCTGCAGCAGGGCTTTCCATTGGGCGTCGACGTAGTGGTGTATTCGGGCACCAAGCACATCGACGGGCAGGGCCGCGTGCTCGGCGGCGCCATCCTCGGTGACAAGGAGTACATCGACGAGCCGGTGCAGAAGCTGATGCGGCACACCGGGCCTGCCCTCAGTCCGTTCAATGCGTGGATTCTGCTGAAGGGTTTGGAGACGCTCGCGGTGCGGGTGGACTACCAGAACACGTCGGCGCAACGCATCGCCGAGTTCCTTCAGAGCCATCCCGCTGTGAGCTGGGTGCGGTATCCGTTCCTGGAGTCGCATCCTCAGTACGACCTGGCCAAGCGGCAGATGACCGGTGGCGGAACGGTTGTCACGTTCGAGCTCAAGGGTGGCACCAAGGAGCGTGCCTTCGAGGTGCTGGACAAGCTGCAGGTGGTCGACATCTCCAACAACCTCGGCGACTCCAAATCGTTGATCACCCACCCGGCCACCACCACTCACCGGGCGATGGGCCCCGAGGGCCGGGCCGCGATCGGCCTCGGCGACGGCGTGGTGCGAATCTCGGTGGGGCTGGAAGGAGCTGAGGATCTGATCGGCGACCTCGACCAGGCTTTGAGCTAGCATGGCGCGGCGTTCTTCTGCGCATGCGAGGAGCAGGACAGCGGAGGCCAAGAAGGCGCGCCGCAACAAGCGGCGGGCGGTCAGGGAGTCGAGCTGGGTACCGCAGTCGACGCTCGATGAACTGTCCGATGACATCGGGATCGCCGCGGTGCTCGAGGAGTTCGACCAACAAATCACCGAACGCGGCTGGATCTTCGATGACGAGCTCTCCGACGATGAATCGGCGTTGTGGTCGTATCCGCCATCGGCGGCGGACATCGCCGACGATGAAGTCGTGGCGGTGACGACGATCGTGATGAGCGCGGACGACCGCGGGGAGATCGCGCATGTCGTGTTCGTGGGCACCGCGGACGACTATCAGTTCGAGCTCAAGGAATTGTTCGATCATCTCGACGTGATCGAGGCGTACCGACTAACCGATCCGGTACCACAGTTCAGCGCCTAGGCTCGAAACTGCAGTGAAGGTCGTCATTCGCCCAAAACCACAGCCCTGAGCGCAATTTCGAGCGTACTACTGCTTGTCGGATCCTTCGACGACACCCTGCGCGGCCTGCGCGCGCTGTTCGTAGGTTTGCCGCGCCTTCGCGTCAAAGGTGAGGAACACCGTGTCGTTGCCCATCTTGTGCGACATCCAGCGACGAGCCTTGGCCGAAAGCATCGGCGTGACTGCACCGAAGAATCGACCCCACGCCGGTACCGACCTCAGGGTGGTCGGCTTGTCCAGCACCTTGATCACGCCCGCCGCGATGTCCTCGGGTTCCACCGGCTTCTGCGCCGAAGAGGTGTGGGTGCCGGCGATCAAATCGGTGTTGGTGAATGTCGGCATCACGCAGCTCACCTCGACCCCGTGCGCCGCGAATTCGTCGGCTAACCCGGAGGACAGACCGACCACCGCGAACTTGGTGCCGGAGTAGACAACCTGCCCGGGCAGGGCCACCATGCCTGCGAGCGAGGCGATGTTGACGATATGGCCGCTGCGGCGGGCCACCATCTCGGGCAGCACCAGCTGACACCCAGTGAGCACACCGTAGAAGTTCACCTCGATGGTCGAGCGGATTTTCTGCTCGGACTGCTCCAGGAATGGGCCGATCGGCATCACGCCCGCGTTGTTGATCAGCACGTCGATGCGACCGCCGCCGTCCGTGCGCGCCTTGTCGAGGAACGTCGCGAACGATTCCCGGTCGGTGACGTCGAGCGGGTAGCCCGAGACCGGGCCGAGACTGGTGAGCTTCGCTACGGCCGACTCCTGCAGCGCGACCTCGCGGTCCCCGATGACCACCCGGGCGCCACGGGCCAGCAGTGCCTCGGCCGTGGCGTATCCGATGCCGCGAGCGGCGCCGGTGATGGCGATGGTCTTGCCCCGGATGTTGTCCATGGGGAGAAACTTTACACGTGTCAAGTTTGAGTTGGAAGTGGCGACCTGGCGCGATTTCGGATCACCCTGAGCGAATTGGCGACTATGGAATGCGGCTCGGCGACTCGCGTTAGACATTTAGGTGATGTCCGTGCCCATTGTCGACAAGCTGCGCTTCGTGGCGGTCCGCCAGGATGACCCACTGGCCGAGCCACTGCTGGCTGAGCTGACCGTCGAGTACGCCAGCAGGTACGGAGTAGCGGAAGAGCACGTGTCGAAGTGGCTGCGGGGTCATCCGGCCGCGGAGTTCGCCCCACCCGATGGCGGCCTGTTCGTCGGACTGCTTGGCGAGGAACCGGTCACCGGCGGGGCGTTCTGCCGCTTCGACGACTCCACCGCCGAACTCAAGCGGATCTGGACCGACAGCAGGCACCGTCGCCGCGGGCATGCCAAGGCGCTGCTCGTCGCACTCGAGGCCGAGATCGTCGCCCACGGATATCGTCGCGTGTATCTGACGACAGGGGACCGTCAGCCCGAAGCCGAGGCCTTGTATCTGTCCACCGGCTACACCCGGCTGGCCGAGCCGCTGCCCGCAGACGGCGACGTCTATCCGCTGGCCTTCGTGAAGGCTCTCTCATGACCGAGCATCTGCACCTCGGCGTCGCTCTCGACGGCTACGGTTGGCACCCCCAAGCGTGGCGGCACGCCCCCGCAAGCGAACCCATCACCAGTGGTCGGTATTGGGCCGGCCTGGCCGCCACCGCCGAGCGCGGACTGCTCGATTTCGTGACCTTCGACGACGCGCTGACCGCTCAGCGGCGTCGTCGCCCTGAGATCGACCCCCGGTGGCTCGCAGGTCGGCCCGACGCGGTGCTGGTCGCATCCCGGGTTGCGCCTGTGACTAACCACATCGGCCTGATCCCCGTCGCCACGGTGACCCACACCGAGCCGTTTCACGTCTCGAAAGCCGTTGCCACACTTGACTTTATCTCGCACGGCCGCGCCGGCTGGCAGGTGCGTGTCAGCGGCACGCCGCACGAGGCCGACCTGTTCGGACGGCGCGACATCCGCGGGGCGGACCTGTTCGACGAGGCATCGGATGCTGTCGAGGTCGCCCGTCGGCTCTGGGACAGCTGGGAGGACGACGCCATCATCCGCGACGTCGCAACGGGCCGGTTCGTCGACCGGGACAAGCTGCATTACATCGACTTCGTAGGCAAGTACTTCTCCGTCAAGGGGCCGTCCATCACGCCGCGCCCGCCGCAGGGCCAACCCGTGGTGGCGGCACTGGCTCACGCAACGCCGATCTATGAGTTCGCCTCGCGCAGTGCGGATCTGGTCTTCATCACACCGCAGAGCGTCGAGTCACTGCAGGCGATCCTCGGTGAGGTAGCAGGCCTCGAGGTCTACGCAGACCTCTATGTGACGTTCGACGGTGTCATCGATCCCCGCTCGGATGCGTTGGTATTCGACGGCACACCAACCGAACTCGTCGAGCTGTTGCTGGCTTGGCACCAGTCCGGCATCGACGGGGTGCGACTACGGCCCGCGGTCAACGCCACCGACCTACCGGTGATCGTCGACGAGGTAGTGCCGCTGCTGCAGCGGGCAGGCCGCTTCCGTACCGCCTACACCGACGGCGAAACACTGCGCGAACGGCTGGGACTGCCTATCGCCGAGAACCGCTATGCGAGGGTGGAGCCGTCATGATCGTTCCGCTGTCGATCCTCGACCTGGCACCGATCAGCGAAGGCTGCGACGCCGCGTCCGCGCTGCGCAACACGGTCGACCTCGCCCAGCACGCCGAGCAGTGGGGTTTCAAGCGCTACTGGATCGCCGAACACCATTTCGTCGCGGTAGCAAGCTCGGCACCCGCGGTGCTGATCGGTCAGATCGCCGCCGCCACCGACAGGATTCGCGTCGGCGCCGCCGCGGTGCAGCTCGGCCAGACCACCGCCGTTGCCGTCGTCGAGAGCTTCGGCATGCTCGAGGCCTTCCACCCCGGCCGCATCGACCTCGGCGTCGGGCGGTCCGGCCAGCGCCGCCGCGAGGCGCTCAAAGAATCCAAGCCGCTCGAGCAATCCGAACCGAAGGCGAAGCCGCCAAGGGAATGGCGCGACGTCGACGGAGTCATCGTCCCGCCGCCGTTCGACATGAGCGCGCTGATGCGCAACCCGCGGCTGCGGGCCAAAATGTCGGTCCTGCAACAGCCCGAGGCCGTCGTGCCCGACTTCGGTCAGCAGGTCGGCGACATCCTGGCCATGCTTGACGGCAGCTACGAGATCGATGGTGTCGACGCACATGCCACCCCTGGCGAGCGAGCGGGCCTGACCCCGTGGGTATTCGGCAGCAGCAAGGGCCAGAGCGCGCAGGTGGCAGGGGCGCGGGGGCTACCGTTTGTCGCCAGTTACCACATCACGCCCGCCACCGCGCTGGAAGCGATCGACGTCTACCGCGCTGCTTTCCAGCCGTCGGCCGCGCTGTCCAAGCCGCATGTGGTGGTGTCGGCCGACATCGTGGTGGCCGACGATTCCGCAACGGCGCGTCATCTCGCCTCCAGTTACGGCCACTGGGTGTACTCGATCCGCGCCTGCGACGGCGCCATCCCCTACCCAGACCCTGATCGCGTCGAGCCGCTGACGGACGAACAGCTCGCGGCGGTAGAGGACCGCACCGCAACGCAATTCGTCGGCGACCCCGACGAGGTCGCCGACAAGCTGGAGACCCTGCAGCGGGTCACCGCTGCCGACGAGCTGGTCATCACGTCCGTGACGCACCGCCACGCCGACCGGCTCCGCTCGCACGAACTGATCGCCAAGCGCTGGGGGTTGGGTGGATGAGTAAGCCCCGCAAGCCGATTCATCTGGCCGCGCATTTTCCTGGAGTCAACAACACGACCGTGTGGTCGGATCCGGAGTCGGGCAGCCAGATCGACTTCGACTCCTTCGTGCACATGGCGCAGACTGCTGAGCGCGGACTCTTCGATTTCTTCTTCCTCGCCGAGGGGCTGCGGTTGCGCGAGCATCGCGGCCGCATTCACGAGCTCGACGTGGTGGGCAGGCCCGACACATTCACGGTCCTTGCGGCACTCGCCGCGGTCACCGATCGCCTCGGCCTGACGGGCACCATCAACACCACTTTCAACGAACCATTCGAGGTGGCGCGGCAATTCGCCACGCTCGACCACCTGTCCGACGGCCGCGCAGGATGGAACATGGTCACCTCGTCGGACGCGTTCACAGGGGAGAACTTCCGTCGTGGCGGATTCCTGGCTCACTCCGACCGCTCCACGCGTGCCGAGGAGTTCGTCACGGTGGCTCGCG
>JAVXWV010000156.1:0-3485 GCA_032230775.1 Mycobacterium sp.
CTTCAGCTGGTCGACTACTACCGCGAGACTTACCTGTCCAAAACGGATTGGCAGGGCATCTGAGTGCTGTTCACCGCCGACACGCTGCTCACTGGCCGAGAACTGTTGCGGCCCGGCTGGATTGAGATTTCACAGGGTTCAAAGGGCACCGTGGGTGCGATCGGTACGGGTGCGCCGCCCCGGCCCGCGGATCGCGATCTCGGCGCGGTGACGGTGGTGCCGGGCTTCGTCGACACCCATTTGCACGGGGGAGGAGGCGCGAACTTCTCCACCGCTTCAGCCGCCGAGACGGCCACCGCGGTGGCATTGCATCGCGAGCACGGCACTACCACGCTGGTCGCCTCCCTCGTGACCGCCGGTCCGGCCGAATTGCTGCGCCAGGTCAGGGAATTGGCCGACGACGTTCGTGCAGGCATGATCGACGGCATCCATCTCGAAGGTCCCTGGTTGTCCACCACGCGGTGCGGCGCGCACCAGCCATCGTTGATGCGTGACCCGGATCCCTCGGAGATCGACCGCGTTCTCGATGCGGGCGCAGGCGCCATTCGGATGATCACCCTCGCGCCGGAGCGCGACGGCGCCATTGCGGCGATCAGGCAGATCGTCGATGCGGGTGTGGTGGCGGCCGTCGGTCACACCGAGGCGACATATGAGCAGACGCGGTCGGCGATTGAGGCGGGCGCGACGGTGGGCACCCACCTGTTCAACGCGATGCGTCCGATCGACCGTCGTGAGCCCGGCCCGATCGTTGCCCTTCTGGAAGACGACCGGATCACCGTCGAACTGATCACCGACGGTGTGCACGTCGATTCCGCCATCTACCGTCATGTCACGCGCAGCGCGGGCCCGGACCGGGTGTCGTTGATAACCGATGCCATGGCCGCGGCGGGCATGGCCGACGGCGAGTATTGGCTGGGACAGTTGGAAGTGACCGTCGCGGACGGGGTGGCTCGCGTGGCTGGAACGCAAACCGTCGCAGGCGGGACCGCGACCATGGACCGGATATTCAGATTCGCCGTGAACCACAGCGGGCTTCCGCGCGATGAGGCGCTGATTGCTGCCGCACGGCAGGCATCGATCAATCCCGCCCGGGCGTTGGGGCTTCCCAGCGCCGGGCTGGTCACGGGGGCTGCGGCCGACTTGGTGGTGCTGGACTCAGACCTCGCCGTGACGGGCGTGTTGTGTCAGGGATCATGGGACATTGAACCCGGGGCACGGGATGATTGACCAATGGCAGATCGCAATGTGCTTGGCGGCCCACTGGAACCGTGCGGCACCGAGCCGCTGACCGGCTTCTACCGCGATGGCTGCTGCTCGACCGGGCCCGAGGACGTCGGCCTGCACACCATCTGCGCTGTCGTGACCGCCGAGTTCCTGGAGCACCAGCGCTCGATAGGCAACGACCTTTCCACGCCGATGCCGCAATATCGGTTCCCCGGACTCACGCCAGGCGACCGATGGTGCGTAACCGCGGTGAACTGGCTTCGGGCTCACAGCGACGGATGCGCCGCTCCGGTGGTGCTGGCCGCAACCCACGAACAGACCGTTGACATCGTGCCCCTTGAGGTGCTCAGGGAGTACGCCGTCGACGTGCCCGACGATCTCGAGAGCCTCTGAGAGTTCTCGCCTCCGAATAAAGAAACAAAATTGACGTTTCTGTAGATGGCACGCGGGTATCCAGCTTCGAAGGACGAGGAGGTCTGGAGAAATGCCTACTTGGAGTTGGGTAGTTATTGCAGTCGCCGTGGTGGTCGTCGTTGCGCTCGCGGTGATCTTCGTGCTGTCGATGAGCAGTCGTAAGCGGACCGAACGATTGAAAAGTCATTTCGGTCCGGAGTACGACCGAGCCGTTGGCGAGTCCGGTGATCAAAGCGCCGCCGAGAAGGAGCTCATCGCGCGCGAGCGAAAGCGACAGAAGCTTGACGTCGTGGCGCTGGCACCGGAATCGCAAGCCAAGTACGCCGAATACTGGCGCACGGTGCAGGCCGCGTTCGTCGACGATCCGGCCGGGGCTGTGGGAGACGCCGACCATCTCGTCACCGCGGTGATGCGCGAACGCGGTTATCCGATCGACGATTTCGACCAACGAGCTGCCGATATCTCGGTCGATCACCCGAACGTCGTCGAGCACTATCGAGCCGCTCACGTCATCCACCTGGCGCAGGAGAAGGCCGACGTCGGCACCGAGGCGCAGCGGGAGGCGTTCGTCCACTACCGCGCGCTCTTCGAGAAGTTGCTTGAGACCGAACACAAGACCGAGAAGGACACACCAAAGGAGGCACGAGCATGACAACCCACGATGAGCAAACCCGGGCCGCCGCGAACCCGAGGCCAGATGAGGCGCCAGCGCCTCGGCACGAGTCGCGCGAGGCGATGCAACCATCGACCGTTGACACCGATCCGCAGGCCGACGCTGCACCCGCGGAAGACGAACGACTGACCAAAGCTGACGAATCGTCCGCGGGTCTGGCGGAGCCGCCGCAAACGGAGACCGAGCCTTCCAGTGAACCGTCGACTGAAAGATCGCTGCTCGCCGACGACGACCTTTCAGGACTGCGCTCGCGTTGGGATGATGTTCAGGCCGCGTTCGTCGACAACCCGAAAGAGTGTGTCCAGAAAGCCGACACTCTTGTGGCGGAGGTCGTCGAACAGCTTACGACCGGTTTCTCCGACGCGCGCTCGCGCCTTGAGGTGCAATGGGCTCGAGGAGAGAAGGTTTCCACGGAGGACTTACGTGTCGCGCTTAAGCGCTACCGTGATTTCTTCCAGCGGCTGCTGTCGGTCTGAGTCCTCGGTCGGGCCGAGTCAACTTGTGGCTGCGACGAATTCGGCGATGATGCGGCCCAGCTCTGGGCCCTTCTGCTCTTGAACGAAGTGAGCGGCGCCGGCCACCGTGGTGTGGTTCTGGCCTTTTGCGCCGGGGATTCGCTGCTGAAATATCTTGTCCCACCCTCGAGTTGGGGGATCCCCGTCTGAGTAGGCGGTCAGGAAAGGGCGCTGCCATTGCTCGAGCACGGCCATCGTGGCGCGCCCGATCGCGGCCCCTGGGTCATTGCGGGTGAGCGGGATGAGCGCGGTGAACTGTCGCAGGCCGGCCTTGAATGACTTGTCGGGAAACGGAGCATCGTAGCCCGCGAGCACATCGTCGGACAGAGGGCCCGCCACCGCATTCAAGAAGAAACTCGCGACGATGTCCGGTGACCGTTGATAGAACAGCACGTAGTCAACGAGTGCCTCCTGCAACATGACTCGGTCGTCGCCGACACCGTGGTTAGCCCAATCAAGAGCGCCGGCGAGCGCCGGCTCACACGTGTGCAGGGTGGTGTTGGTCGCGACCACACGAGCGAACCGGTCAGGGTCGCGGGCGAGAGCGCTCAACCCGATCGCACCGCCCCAGTCCTGCACTACGAGCGTGATCTCTTTGAGTTCCAAGCCGGTGATGAGGCTGTGCAGCCAATCGACATGGCGAGCGAAGGTGTAGTCCG
>JAVXWV010000181.1:0-9725 GCA_032230775.1 Mycobacterium sp.
CGAAGGTCGGGCTCTCACCGCAGCGCCTGCGCGCTTTGGCGCAGAGTCAACTGGGTATGCCGCTGGCGCGCTGGCGGGTATGGACGCGGCTGCGACGCGCCGCCGAGGCACTTCAGAACGGTCAGTCTCGGCCGGACAGCGTCGCCCGTCTTGAACACCGCTCGTCAGCGGACGCTGGTTGGGCCGCTTCGTAGCGGTGGAAAGTCGTTGTGCAGGTCGGGGTGGCATAGCTGCGCCACGCGCTCGGGTCGGGGCAGGTCGCGCAGCGCATGGCGGCCGAAGTCGACCAACCACGCTTGGTCAGGCAGCAGGTTGCCGACGAGATCGGTGGTCGTGCCCGACACGACGGTTTGGCCTCCGTGGGCGAGGTCGCGCAATCGGGCGGCACGGTTGATCGTCGGCCCCATGTAGTTGCCTTCGTCGCGCAACAGTATTTCGCCGGTGTGAATGCCAATCCGCAGCCGGATCGGCGACAGGCCAGCCTGTTGTACGGCCAATGCGCAAGACACCGCGTCGCGCGGTTGCGTGAACGCCACTACGAAGCTGTCTCCTTCACCTTGTTCAACCGGACGCACGCCGTTGTTCGCGGGGACAAGTTCTGCGAGCGTGCGATCCATGGTGGCCAGAGCGGCCGCCATCTCGTCGGGCCGGGTTTCCCAGATCCGGGTGGAGCCTTCGACATCGGCCATCAGAAGCGTCACAGTGCCAGTCGGCAAGGTGCGTTCCGTGGCTCGATTGCGAAAGTGCCTCGGCACCAACCTGAGTCGCGGTGGGAAGCTTATGCATTCCGGCGCCGATACTGACGGCATCGGCTTCTCAGCTGTCATCATCCCAGCCCCTGTTCGTTGAACACGCTGTCGGCCAGAGCTTTTCGATCAATAGCTCTAGCCTGCTGCGATGGGGCCCGGTTGCCTACCGTGTCAGCAACACGATTCGCGGTGGTGTGTACACCCCCGGGGATGAGCGGGCCGGGCGCCCTCAGCTTCCGGAGGCGTCGACGGTCGCGATGACGCGGGTACCACGTCCGGGCGCCGTTTCGATGACGAGCTCACCGCCGATCGCCGACAAACGGTCCTTCATGTTGGTCAGCCCAACCCCCATGGTCGCGTCGTCGAACCCGCGGCCGGTATCGCTGATCACGAGGTCGAGCGTCCGTTCATCGGCGTGTACCTCGACCACGACCGTGGTGGCTGGGCCGCCGTGCTTGACGGCGTTCTGCAGAGCTTCGCTGCAGCAGTAATACAGCGCGGCCTCGGTGGAAGGCGGGTAGCGGCCAAGGCCGTTGAGGTCTAGTTGCACGGGCACCGTCGCGCGTGCGGCCAGCGTCGGCAAGGCCTCGCTCAAACCGCCGCTGACCAGCAGCGGTGGATAGATGCCGTGCGCAAGCCTGCGAATCTCCGTGATTGCCGTTTCCAACATTTCGGACGCCTCGGTCAGCAGCGGCTGAGCTCGGTCGTGTTCGGCGTTGCGGGCGAGCTGGATCAGCACCGACAGCGCGACGAGGTGCTGCTGCGCACCGTCGTGCAGATCGCGTTCGAGGCGGCGCCGTTCTTCATCGGCCGCCGTGGTCAACCGGGTTCGGGAGGCCTCCAGTTCGGTGGCGCGTTCGGCGAGTTGTCCCTCTGATGTCCTCAGCGCCGCGGCGTTGTTCCACACGATCACCAAGAGATGAAACGCATTGAACGGCACGCCCACAACGATGAAGGCCGTCTCGAGCCAGCGAGGCCCGTGCTGGACCGCTTCTGGGATCGGAAGGAAACGCGCCAGCATAGCCATCGCCAGCACGCAGACCGCGCTGATCACCGTGAAGGCCAGCCCTCGTTGCAAGCGAATATAGGGCTCCGCGAAGCCAACTGGGACAAGGGCAACCAGCGCCATCACCGCAAGCAAGTTGGGGTTGATAACCGTCACGAGGACGGCGCTGATCCAGTTCGTAGTGCAGACCAGGCTGATCGACTGCGAATATCTACCGAGCCGAGCCAGTCGGAGCCCGAGCGCTAACGCAACACATTGCGGGGCGCCGACCGCAGCGAACAGCAGCACATAGGGCGTTCGGTACCAAAACACGTACTCCAACAGTGGCAGCACGACGCCAGCGCTCGCCCACAGAGCGAAATGCCCGCTGAGGAAGACTGCGTAGCGTTCGGCCCTGAAGCGGTAGATCAGGTCGTGGCCCAACCACGACGAAGACTTGAACGCCGTGAGCAGGAGGATCTTCGGCGCACGCCAAGGGGGCACCGATGGCCCGTCCGCCGGAAACGTCAGCCGCGGGTTCGCCATATCCGGCTCAGCACGTCTGGACTCAGGTGTTCCTTGTGCAGGTATGCCGCGGCGCCACAAGCGTTGGCGGCTGCGGAGATGTCCTCAAGGTCGTAGGTCGACATCAGCACGACCATCAAATCCGGTCGCGCAGCGTGGATCTGCCGGGTGGCTTCGATTCCCCCTATTCCGGGCATGTGGACATCCATCAACACGATGTCCGCGGCACCGTCTGAAATGAGTTCGACGGCGGATTCGCCAGTCGCGCATTCGCCGGCCATCACGAAGTCGTCCATCGCATCCAAAGTGGCGGCGGTTGCCCGCCGGAAACTGGCCTGGTCGTCGACGACCCAGACTCGCACGTGCTTCTCCGCCACCGGTCCATGGTGCCCGGCCGGTTTGCCGCGCACGATGGTGTACACACCACCATCTTCGATCGCTTGCGGCCCACGATCAGGCCGTTCCATCGTCGTGGAGGAACATCAGCACGGCTTTGACCCGCCGATCGACAGAATCGTCGGGGGTCAGTTCCAGCTTGGCAAAGATCGAATTGATGTGCTTTTCCACCGCCCGTTGGGACACCACCAGCCGTTGCGCGACCGTTCGATTGCTGAAGCCGGTTGCCAGTTCGGTGAGCACCTCACGTTCCCTCGCGGTCAGCCGGCTCAGCGCGATAGCAGAACGAGGCTGAGCGAGCAGTGCCTCGACCACCAGCGGATCGAGTACCGTCCCACCGCCTGCCACCTGGCGCACGGCATCTGCCAGTTCGTCGAAGTGCGATATCCGTTCTTTCAGCAGATACCCCCGGCCAGCCGTACCGCCCTCCAGCAGCCCTGACGCGTAGCTCGGATCGGCGTAGTTCGATAGCACGATCACCCCGGTGTCCGGATGCGCCGTGCGCATCCACTGCGCCAGCCGAATCCCCTCATCGGTCGACGTGGGTGGCATCCGAACGTCGGTGACCAGAATCGTCGGTCGATGAGTTTCGACGAGTTCGACCGCGGAGTCGTAATCCTCGGCGGCACCCACGACGGTTACGTCGGGGTCCATCGACAGCGCCCGGGACACGCTGTCCCGCAACAGCAGCGAATCCTCTGCGATGACGATCGAAATTCGATCACTCACGTTGCCTCGCCCCTCCCCCCTATTGATCTTGATACCGATCACGATCGCTTGCCGGAAGCCGTCAATGTTGAGTTTTCGAATTATCTCGCCTACAGAACCCATGTCCGCGCATTTCGCGGCGACCCGGTCGGTCGTTGCCAACTGGGAATACTCTCGTCGTGGCGGGGGTTCACCGAGACGGTGTCGACCGATAGGAGTGGCGTATGAAGATCGGGATCTCCACGTTTGTTACCGACGACGGTATCGATCCGGTGTCGCTGGCGCGGGCGATTGAGGAGCGGGGGTTCGATTCGCTGGTGATCGCTGAGCACACCCACATCCCGGCGAGCCGGGAGTCGGCCTACCCGATGGGTGGCGAGTTGCCGTCGATCTACTACCGGACGCTGGACCCGTTCGTCACGCTCGCCGCGGCGGCGGCAGTGACATCGAAGATCGAGCTGTTCACCGGCATCGCACTGCTGATTCAGCGGGATCCGATCATCACCGCCAAGGAGGCCGCGAGCATCGATCTGATCTCCGGCGGGCGGTTCGTGTTCGGCGTGGGTGCCGGTTGGAACATCGAGGAGTTGAGGGACCACGGAACGGACCCGAAGACGCGTGGCGCGTTGCTCGACGAGCGCATCGAGGCCATCCGGGCGCTGTGGACGACCGAACCCGCCGAGTACCACGGAAAGTTCGTCGACTTCGATCCGTCGTATATGCGGCCCAAGCCGGTCCAGAAGCCGCATCCGCCCATCTACATCGGTGGCGACTCCGACGCGACGGTCAAGCGCGTGATCCGACACGAGGCGGGCTGGATCTCCAATCCGCTTCCGGTGGCCCATCTGGGCCAGCGCATTGATCAGCTGCGCGCGGGCGCCGGGCACGACGTCCCCCTTGCGCAGTTCGGTACGCCGCCCGATCACGACTACTGGCACGCCGTCGAGGACCTGGGATTCGGGCAGGTGGCCCTCATGCTGCCCACCAAGCCGCTCGACGAATCGCTTCGTCTGCTCGACGAGTACGCCGCGCTGGTCGCTCAGTATCGCGGCTAGCGCTAGGTGTCGGCGATTGGCGCTTATTGCGCGGTGGCACTATTTTTTCGGGGTGATGTCCTCAGTTGCCGGCGCAGTCGCGCGGTGGATCTCCCCCTTCCTGGCGGTTGCGGCCGTTGCTGGCATGGGTCTTTCTGCCGACCCGGTGCAGGTCGGTCCCGCCCCGTCGGTGCGCCTGGCCGACGAGGTCAACCCCTTGGCCGGAGCGCCGTTCTACGTCAATCCCACGTCGGCGGCCATGCGAGCCGCGCAGAGCGCCGACCCGCCGAGCCCCGAGTTGACCGCCATCGCCAACACGCCGCAGGCGTACTGGATCGTCCCGGGCTCTTCCGCAGCCACGGTCGCGAAGTACACCGGTGACGCGCAGGCCGCTGGCGCCATGCCGGTCCTGGCACTCTATGGAATCCCACACCGCGACTGCGGCAGCTTCGCCGCGGGTGGCTTTTCGACGGCCGCAGACTACCGCGCGTGGATCGACGGCATCGCTGCCGACCTGGGCGCTTCGCCGGCGGCTGTCATCGTCGAACCCGATGCACTCGCCATGGCGGACTGCCTGTCGGGTGACCAGCGCCAGGAACGGTTCGACTTGATTCGCTACGCCGTCGACACGCTGACCCGCAATCCGGCCGCGGCCGTATATATCGACGCCGGCCACTTGCGCTGGCACAGTGCCGACGACATGGCCGCCAGACTCAATCAGGCCGGCGTGGCCCACGCGCGGGGTTTCAGCCTCAACACCGCTAACTACTTCACCACCGGTGACGAAATCGGTTACGGCGAGGCGATTTCGGGGCTCACGAACGGTTCGCACTACGTGATCGACACGTCGCGCAACGGCGCAGGACCAGCGCCCGACTCCCCGCTTGACTGGTGCAACCCCAGCGGCCGGGCACTGGGCACCCCGCCCACCGCGGAGACCACGGGCGCGCACGCCGACGCCTACCTATGGATCAAACGTCCCGGCGAATCCGACGGATCATGCAACCGCGGTGATCCGCCGGCGGGCAACTTCGTGAGCCAGTACGCAATTAACCTGGCGCGCAACGCGAGCCAGTAGGGACGCGCACACGCCGCAACGGGGCGAAAGCTACGGCGCGGTTGGCAGCAGGCTGACGGTCATGTCGATGAGCTCATCGGCGGTGATTTGCCACTTGTCCTCGATGAGGTGACCGCTCGACCCAAAGCCTGCGATGCCGTGTGCGTTCGTCAGCAGCAACGGCCCGTAGCGTCGCGCCTGCTCGGGGCCGACGACGCGTGCGACGATGTCGATGAACAGATCCCACGTGCGGTCCGCGGCCTGGACTGGCGCCGTCGGATCGCCGCTCGGCGTGGTGAACATGAGGCGGTACAGGTGAGGCCGGGTGCGGCCGATGGCGATCAGCGACAGCAGCGCGGCGCGTAAGGACTGTTCGGGCGGATCGTCGCTATTCGCCAAGCCTTCGAGCGTGTCACCTAGCTGGGTCACGGCATTCGTAGCGAGGACCGTGAGCAGGGTGTCCTTGTCCGCGAAGTGGCGATACGGCGCAGAGCGTGAAACACCTGTGCGGGCACCCACTTCGCGCAGTGTCACCGCTTCCGGACCACCGGCGTCGAGCAATGCACCCGCAGCGTCGAGCAGCGACTGCCGGGTCGCTGCCGCGGTTTCTGATCGCGTCGCCACCGGCAGGAGCCTAAGCCCTAGCGATTGAGTTGACAATGTCAACTGAGCCGATAGTTTGAGATGACGCTGTCAACTCAACGTTTGGAGACCGGTATGGCTGCCCCCAACCGACCCGACCGCCATCGGTTGGTCGTCGTGACTGGGGCCTCGACCGGGATGGGGGCCGCCACCGCACGAGAGCTCGCAGGCAGGGGATATCACGTGCTCGCCGGGGTCCGGCGCGATGTAGACGCCGATGCGCTGCGGGCCGATGGGATCGAACCCCACATCCTCGACATCACGGATGAGTCCGACGTGGCCGCCATCGCCGGCCGCGTCGCCGATGACCCGCTAGGGCGGCCCCTGCGCGCGCTGATCAACAACGCCGGCATCGCCGTCAACGCGCCCGTCGAAACCCTGCCGATCGCCGAGTGGCGAAACCTGTTCGAGGTCAATCTGTTCGGCCATATCGCGATGACCCAAGCGCTGCTACCGGCGCTCCTGCACAGTTCGGGCACCGTCGTGAACATCAGCTCGGTCGGCGGGAAGTTCGCCATGGCGACCTACGGCCCATACGCGGCTTCGAAGTTCGCCCTCGAAGCTGCCAGTGATTCGCTGCGCCGAGAAGTCGCCCCTCTCGGGGTCAAGGTCGTCGTCGTCGAACCCGGTGCCGTCAAAACCAGAATGGCTGAACATGCAGTGGCCAGCGCCGATCGAGTCACTGCCAACATGACCGCCGACCAACGCAACCGTTACGCCGATCTGACTGCGGCCGTGTCGGCACAACAACTCTCCTTCACCAAGAAGGGTGTCCCTGCCGAACGGGCCGCGAAAGTGATTGCGAAAGCAGCGACCACATCGAACCCACGTACCCGCTACACCATCGGATCCGTAGCGGCGCTATTGAGGTTGACGCGCGTGGCCTCCGACCGATTTCTCGACCGCATGCTGCGGCTAGCCCTTCGGCCCCATTACGTCACGAACGCTGGGCTGAATGAGCCGACGCGTCACGTAGTCCCGCGATGTCCGCGCGTTAGGGTGCTTTGTCGGCCTCCGTGAACAGGCCGATAGAAGAGTTGACACATCCATGACTGCACCAGCAGAAACGTCGGCGCTCGAATCACGGGTCGGCCACTACTACCAGATGGACGGCACCTACCTGGTCGGCCGGGAGAAGGTACGCGAGTACGCCCGTGCAGTGCAGGACTACCACCCCGCGCACTGGGATGTCTCGGCCGCCGCTGAGCTGGGTTATTCGGACCTGGTGGCGCCACTGACGTTCACGTCTACCCCTGGCATGACATGCAATCGCCGGATGTTCGAACAGGTGGTCGTCGGTTACGACACCTACATGCAGACCGAGGAAGTCTTCGAGCAACACCGCCCGATCGTGGCCGGCGACGAACTGCACGTCGACGTCGAACTGACGTCGGTGCGCAGGATCGCAGGCAGAGACCTGATCACCGTCACCAACACCTTCACCGACACGGCCGGCGAGCGAGTGCACACCCTGCACACCACCGTCGTCGGCCTCACTGCCGAGGACCTCGATCCGGCGATCAAGACGGCCGTGCAGAACACGATGATGCACGACGTGGACATCTTCGGAATCGGCGAAGAGGAATACCACAAGACGGTGCGTCCGGAGGGCGAGGTTCGGATTGCCGAGGGCGGCACCACCCGCACGCCGGGGACGCCGTCCTTCGATGAGTTGAAGGTCGGCGACGAGCTACCGGTGCGCCACACCCGACTGTCTCGCGGCGACCTGGTGAACTATGCCGGCGTGGCCGGCGACGCCAACCCCATTCACTGGGACGAGGACATCGCCAAGCTGGCCGGGCTGCCCGATGTGATCGCCCACGGAATGCTGACCATGGGTCTGGGTGCCGGATTCGCCTCCGCATGGTCGGGCGACCCGGGCGCGGCCACCCGCTACGCGGTGCGACTGTCTGCGCCGGCGATCGTGTCGGCCACCGAGGGGGCAGACATAGAGTTCGGCGGCCGCGTCAAGTCGCTGGACCCGGAGGCCCGCAGCGGTGTCGTCATCGTCGCCGCGAAGTCCGGTGGCCGGAAGATCTTCGGCCTGGCGACGTTGGACGTACGCTTCCGCTGACCTGGCGGCCATCCTGTGTCGTTCCTGTGAGAACGGACGGCATTACTTAGTTCAGGTAATCTTTCAAGTGTGAATCTGGGTCCATGGGGCGATCTCACGGTGCTCGCTGCCGTGATGGAAGTCGTGTTCGCCACCTGCGTCTTCGTGTACATCAGCCGGCTCGAGAACCGGACAGCCCATCCGTTAGGCGAAAAGGTGGGCGCCCATAAAGCGGTGCTAGCCAAACTCCGTAAGCGCGAACCGATGTCGCAAGACGAAACGGATTATGCGACCGAACTGGTTGCCGACGCTCGATCGCCGCTGGCGTACGCGATACCCGCGGCCCTGTTCACGATCGGATTCTTCTACGTGGTCGGCTGTCTTTTCGTGCTCCATATAGATGGCGGCCATCCCTCCTTCCGAACGTTTATCGGAGGCATCCCGATGTTGACCTCCATGAACATGGCAGCTCAGCTGCGCAGGGTCGCGCGGTTGGAAGGGAAACTGCAGGACGTTTCGGTGACGGCGCCCGAGCCAGCCGACGAACTCGCCCCGGCGGCTCATTAGCGAAAGCGACTGCGGTCCGACGCCATCCGGCTATTGATCGTCACTCTCGAGAGCGCGGTGGTGCTTCGGAGACCGCTGGCCCATCGTCTTCCCATAGCAGTAGTTGACGAACCGATTGGCGGGATCCGTAGGGCCGAAGCATTTGGCTGGCGGGGCGGGGACGCACCTTCAGCGGCCACCAGAACCAGCGGCCGAGCAGCGCTGCGACGGCTGGAGTCATGAATGAACGCACGATCAGCGTGTCGAACAGCAGGCCGAGGGCGATCGTGGTCCCGATCTGACCGAGAATCCGCAAGTCGGCGAACACGAAGGAGGCCATCGTGGCTGCGAAGACCAGACCGGCCGCCGTGACCACCGCTCCGGAGCCGGCCATCGCCCGGATGATGCCGGTATTCAAGCCGGCGCCGATCTCCTCCTTGAACCGAGAGATCAGAAGCAGGTTGTAGTCCGACCCCACCGCCAACAGCAATATGACGGCCAGTGCCAGCACAATCCAGAACAGCTGGATACCAAGGATGTCCTGCCAAATCAGCACCGAAAGCCCGAACGAGGCACCCAACGACAGCGCCACGGTACCCACGATGACGATCGCGGCGACGATGCTTCGGGTTATGAACATCATGACGAGCAGAATCAGGCTGAGCGCCGCGATCCCGGCGATCATGAGGTCGTATTTGGCGCCGTCCTGGATGTCCTTATAGGTGGCCGCGGTGCCGGCGATGAAGATGTTGGACCCGGCCAGGGGCGTGCCCTTGACGGCTTCCTGTGCGGCATGCCTGATGCCGTCGATGTGCGAAATACCCTCAGGCGTAGCGGGATCGCCGTCGTGGGTGATGATCATGCGGGCGGCCTTACCGTCCGGTGACAGGAACAGCTTGAGCCCGCGCTGGAATTCCGGGTTGGTGAACGCCTCCGGCGGTAGGTAGAACGAGTCATCGGTTTTCGACGCGTCGTACGCCTGGCCCAGGGCAGTCGAGTTCTGCAGTGCCGCCGCAGTCTGGTCGTTGAT
>JAVXWV010000201.1:0-6542 GCA_032230775.1 Mycobacterium sp.
CGCCGCAACGGTTTTCGGTACCGCGGGCAGCAGCCGCGAGCTGTCGATGTGAATGCGGTGATGGTCGGTGTCGAAAGTCGTTGCAATCAAGTCGGAGTAGAAATACTCGTCGCCGGACTCGTCGCCCACCGAGTCGAATCCAATGGACTATGTGGCCAGGCCGTGCTGGCCCTGCTCGGCCAGCAGCGCTACCACGATCGACGAATCGATGCCGCCGGACAGCAGGACGCCGACGGGGACGTCGGCGACCATCCGCCGTTCCACCGCCCTACGCAGCGCCTCCATCAGCGCGTCCTGCCAGTCGCCCGCCGTCCAGGACGCCCGCGCCGGATCGCGCTCGAAAACCGGTCTCCAATAGACGGTGTCTGACTGTGTGCCATCCGGGTGGATCACCCGTACGGTCGCCGGCGGCACCTTTCGCACACCGCGATAGATGGTGCGCGGAGCAGGCACCACCGAGTGAAAGCTCATGTAGTGGTGCAGCGCGTGCCGGTCGAGCTCGGTATCGACGTCGCCGGCGTCGAGCAGGGCGCGCACGGTCGAGGCGAAACGCAGCCGTCCCGGCTTTTCGGCCACATACAGCGGCTTGATGCCGAGCCGATCGCGCGCGAGTGTAACGACGCCGGTTTCGCGCTCGGCGATCGCGAATGCGAACATGCCCTTGAAGTGATCGACGCAGTCGGTACCCCACCGGTGGAACGCCTTTATCACCACTTCGCTATCAGAACTCGAAAAGAAGTGGTAGCCAGTGGCTTCTAATTCGTTGCGCAGATCCCTGTAGTTGTAGATGCAGCCGTTGAAGACCAAGGTCAGCCCGAGGTCACTGTCCACCATTGGCTGGGCGCCGCGGGCGGACAGGTCGATGATCGAAAGTCGTCGGTGTCCGAGCGCAACGGGTCCGTGCGCCAAGACGCCGTCGAAATCAGGGCCGCGCGAGACCATGGCGTCGGTCATCCGGGTCACCGCCGCGATGTCAGCGGCCCGTCCGTCGAAGCGGATTTCTCCGCAGATGCCGCACATGTTGCCTTCCGTTCCCTACGGCGCCGCTTGGTCGTGTTGGCCACCAGTCAAGATCCAAGTGTCCTTGCTGCCGCCGCCCGAGGATGAGTTCACGATGCGGGATCCGCGCGCCGCCACCCGGGTCAGCCCCGCCGGCATGACGTGTGCCGTCACCGTATCGTCGGGCCCGGGCCGCAGGTGCACGAACGCCCGCAGGTCGACGTGGTGCGGATACATCCCCTCGCCGTCGAATGTCGGGTGGGTGGACAACGCCACGGTCTCCTGCGCGATGTAGCGTTCGGGCTGACTCTCCAATTCGCGCCGGCGGACTTCGAGTGCCTCACTGGAGGCCTCCGGCCCGATCACCACGCCGGCGCCGCCGTGCCCGTCGATCGGCTTGACCACTAGGTCGGCCAGGTTGTCCAGCACATAGTCGCGCTGGGCCCGTTCGGCACAGATCCAGGTCGGCACTTGGGCCAGCGCCGGTGTTTCGCCTAGGTAGTACTGGATCATCGCCGGCACATAGGCGTAGATGGCCTTGTCGTCGGCGACGCCGTTGCCCAGCGCGTTGGCGATGGTCAGCGTCCCGTTGGTGACCGCCTCGAGAAGACCAGGCCGCAACGCGCTGGCGTTGTATCCGGCGGACGACAGCAGCATGTCCTCGTCCATCCGGGCGTACAGCACGTCGACAGGGTGAACGTCAGAACCGATGTGGCGGAACAGTTTCCCATCGCGGACCGACAGATCGGAGGTCTGCACAAGCGCGATGCCCAGCTCTTCGGCCAGGAAGATGTGCTCGAACCAGGCAGAGTCTTCCCAGCCGGCGGACAACAGTGCCACCGACGGTTCGTTCCCGGCCCGCGGCGGCGCCACCGCGCACAAGGTCTCCAGCAGCATCGCCGGCACCTGGTCCACGTCGCCGAGCTCGGCGGGCCGCTCGAGTTCAGGCAGGTGCTTGGTGAGCAGCCGCCGGTTCGCGATTGCATAGGCGGTGCCCGAGGGGATACGAAGGTTATCTTCGAGCACCATCCAGTTGCCGGCCCTGTCGCAAACCAGGTCGGTGCCGCTGACGTGGGCGCGGACTGGGTCGCGCGACAGCCGGCCCGTCGAACGGAATCCGGGTGCGCGGTCCAGCGTGTGCATCCCGATGACGCCGTCGGCGACGATGGCCTGCTCGGAGTAGATGTCACGCAGGAACGCGTTGAGCGCCTTGGCCCGCTGACCCAGACCCGCGGTGAGTTCTGCCCACTCGTCGGCGGCGACCAACCTCGGCATCAGATCGAGCGGGAACACCTGGGCGCGGTTCTGACCGCTGACCCTGAACGTGATGCTCTCGGCGCGCTGGTCCTGCTCAATGTCGCCCTCCCGGGACCGCAACACCGCGACCCCGAGGTCGGCGACGGCATGCAGGATCTTTTCGTAGCGGGGCCGGGGCCGCCCAATGGGATCGACGGCCTCGTCGTAGCTGACCGCGGCGCCCTTGTCGGCTGGGTCCTGCTCGCGGTCGGGTTGGTAGCCGAACAGCAGTGTGGGGTCTGCGATTACGGCCGTCGTGTTCGGCCAGGTGCCCGCGGTTTCGGCGATCAGCTGGTCAACAACGTCGGTCAGCCGGCCGCGGCGACGCAAAGCCCGTCGCTGACGAGCCGCCGACGTGCCAGCGAAAAGCACCTGCCGGGTCAGCTCGACGAGCATCTGCCAGTCCCCTGCCGCCTCCAGCTGCGGACGCAGCGAGCGAACGAGTTCGGTGACGACGTCTCCGGCGGGTCGGCTGACCGGACCGTCGATGTCGACCAGCTTGCCCTCCAGACCCGAGCGCGCCGCCCGCCACAGCGCCGCGCGGCCCAGCGGCGGCGAAACCTCGACGGCGGGGACGCCCACCCGGAGCCCCTCCGCCTCGCGTTCGACCAAAGCCCGGAACAGCCCCGCGATCAGCACGATGGTGTCCACGGACGGGCAGCTGTCGCACACCCGCAGTTCCAGCGTGGGAGCGGCGACGGCCGGGCGCACGTCGAAGTACACCATCCCGGCGTCCGTGATTGCTCCGCTTGCCACCAGCTCTGCCACGAGTTTGTCGTATTCGGCGGCTGAGGACACGGGCGCGGCCAGCCCCGTCGTCGGCCAGCGCTGCCACACCAAGGTTCGCACGCTGGAGTACCCGGTGTCGGAGCCGTCGGACCAGAATGGCGAACTGGCGGACAGCGCCAGCAGTGTCGGCACATAAGCAGACACCCGGTTGGCCAGGACGACCGACTCGTCGCGGTCGGCAACGCCGACGTGCACCTGGGTGCCGCAGATGAGTTGTTCGCGGGCCAGCAGCTGGTAATCGGCGAGCATCTGCCGGTAGCGGGCGGTCTGCGTGACCTGAATTTCGGCGGGAACCGACAACGGCACCGCCCCGGCGGCGACCACGCCCATGCCGAGTTTGGAGGCGGCTTCAACAAGCACCTTGCGGTGGCCCTGGAGATCGGCGCGCAGTCCGTCGAGGGAGTCGACCACGCCGCTATTCATTTCGACTACGCAGCGCTGCAACTCGGCGACGTAGCTGTCCGACAACTCACCGAGCAGCTCGGGCGCGCGGGCTGTCAGCCGTCTTGTCTTAAGGTCGACGAGGTGGAACTCCTCCTCGACGCCCATCGTTCGCGGCATGACGCCTCGCATTTCGCCACGGTAATTGACGCGTCGTTACGTCAGTGTTAACCCCGCTTGTTGCCGGTAAACCGGCGCGGCTAGCTCTTTCGGCAGAATAGGCCGTCGCGACCAAAAGCCGTTCAACGAGCTGCACAGGTACCCTGCAGCCATGAGGTGGGCATGACCGATTCACCACGGCGCGACGGGCCCGAGCCGGACCAACCGCTCGGCAATAGCTATCCCGGATACACCGATCCGGCGTATGCGAGCCAGGCGTCCTACGGGCCCCCATACCAGGCACCGAATGTGCCACCGCCTACCGAGCGGCTGCCCGTCCACTCGCCGTATGGCAATGACCCGTATGCGACCGGCCAATATGGCGCCCAGTATCCGCCGGGCGAGCCGCCGCAGCCGCCGCCGGAAGGCCCGAGGTCGCCCCGCTGGCTGTGGGTCGTAGCGGGGATCGCAGTCCTGATGGTGATCGGCCTGGTGATCGCGTTGGTGATCGTCAACAGTTCGAGCCAGCAGACCGTCGTGGCACCGCTGCCGTCGATGACGCAGCCGAGTTTCACCACGCCGACGCCGACGACGACGTCACGCCCGGTCATCCCCGTCTTCCCCCTGCCGACGCTGCCAAGCGCGCCGTCCACCACGGGCCCCTCTACGCCGGGTGCGACCGAAACCGTGGAGTACGACGTCTCCGGCGACGGTCGGGCCATCAACATCACCTACGTCGACACCGGTGGAGTGTTGCAGACCGAGTTCAACGTGATGCTGCCGTGGAACAAGACGGTCGAGCTGGCCAAGCCTGCCAAAGATTCCGCCAGCGTCAGCATCATCAACGTCGGCCGTGAAGTGAACTGCTCGATCACGGTCAACGGCGTGCAGGTGCAGCAGCGCACCGGCACAGGCCTGACCGTATGCACCGGGGCCGGTTAGATCGACGCCTTGCGTGGCACCCGCACCGCAAGCATCGCGATGAAACCCGCGGCCAACACCAGGAGTAGGCCGCCGATGCCGGCGCGATCCGCCCCGAAGACGGCGACGAAGGTGGAGAACATGAACGGGGCGAGGGGCGCCACGGCCCGGCCGGTCATGGTGTAGAGACCGAAGGAGACCCCTTCCTTGCCCTCGGCGGTCATCCGCAGCAGCAGGGTGCGCGCCGACGACTGCGTCGGCCCGATGAACAGGCACAGCAGCAGCCCACACACCCAAAACGCCGCGGTGCCGGACAACGCCATCATGGTCAGGCCAACGGCGATCATCGCCGCCAGGGAGCACAGAATGACGGTTTTCGAGCCGGCGCGGTCGTCGAGTAGTCCGCCAAGCACCGCCCCGATCGCGGCCACCACGTTGGCGCTGATACCGAACAGCAGCACGTCGGCCACGGAAATGCCGTAGACCGTCACACCCAACACGCCGCCGAAGGTGAACACGCCGCCCAATCCGTCCCGAAACACCGCGCTGGCGAGCAGGTAGTAGACGACATTTCGGTCTCGCCCCCACTCGGCGACCAGGTCGGACCACAGTTTGCGGTAGGCGCCGAGCACACCGATCGACGGCCGAGCGTGCAGTTCGATGTCGGCAGGCGGTGGCGCAATGAGCACCGGCACCGCGAACACGGCCATCCAGGCCGCGGCAACGAGCATGGCCGCGCGAACGTTCTGCCCGTCAGCGGTCGGGATGTCCAGTAGCCCGACCGTTGGACCGTCGCCCGTGATGAATCCCGCGTATACGACGATTATCAATACCATGCTGCCGACATAGCCTGCGGCCCAGCCGAATCCGGATACTCGACCGGACGTCTCCGGTGTGGTCAGCTGTCGCAGCATCGCGTTGTACGGCACGCTGGCCAGGTCGTTGCACGCCGCGGCGAACCCGAGCAGCAGGAGGCCTGCCAACAGGTAGCTGGGGTCGTCGCGGATCAGGCTCATCGCCGATGTCAACAGCACGACCATCGCGGTGAGCACAGCCAGCGTGCGTCGCCGTCGGTGCGCCGCGTCAACCCAGACTCCGGTGACGGGGGCGAGCACTGCGACCGTAACGCCGGAGAAGAAGAGCGCCCAGCCGAGCAAGCTCGCCGGGCTGGTACCGCCGGGCAGATCGTTGCCGACGGCACGGGTCAGATAGACGGAGAACACGAAGGTCACCACGATCGCGCTGAGCCCGGTCGAGCCGCAGTCCCACAGCGCCCACGCCACCACCCGCGACCTCGGCGCAGTGTGCGCGGGCGGCCGCGATGCGCTCATGGCTGCCCACGATATAGTCCGGCGAATGCCAGTACCCGCTCCCAGCGCGGAGGCCCGTGCCGTCGTCACCGGCGCGTCGCAGAACATCGGCGAAGCGCTAGCCGTCGAGCTCGCCGCGCGCGGACATCACCTGATCGTCACGGCCCGCCGCGAGGATGTGCTCAGCGCGCTGGCGGGCAGGCTCACCCAGCAGTATGGGGTGACGGTGGAGGTGCGTCCCGTCGATCTCGCCGACCCCGCCGACCGCGCCAAGCTGTGCGACGAGCTTGCCGTGCGCAACATCTCGATCCTGTGCGCCAACGCAGGCACCGCCACGTTCGGACCGGTCGCTTCGCTGGACCCCGCCGCGGAAAAGGCTCAGGTGCAGCTGAATGTCCTTGGCGTACACGATCTTACGCTTGCGGTACTGCCCGGCATGGTTGAACGCGGGGCAGGCGGCATCCTGATTTCGGGCTCGGCGGCAGGCAATTCGCCGATCCCCAACAACGCCACTTATGCGGCCACCAAGGCGTTCGCCAACACGTTCAGCGAGTCGCTTCGCGGCGAACTCAAGCGTGCGGGCGTACACGTGACGGTGCTGGCCCCCGGTCCGGTGCGCGAAACGTTGCCCGTTGAGCACGAGCAGTCGCTCGTCGAGAAGCTCATCCCGGACTTCCTGTGGATCTC
>JAVXWV010000227.1:0-3847 GCA_032230775.1 Mycobacterium sp.
TCTTCCAGCGCTTCCCGCAACTCCGTGTCGGCTTCCTCGAAGCCGGGTGCGGGTGGGCGCCATCGTGGGCCGACCGAATCGAAGAGCATTTCGAGCTGGCCCCGGGTGACTACCGCGGCGGAAACCCCGACGGCGTGCTCAACACGCGATCGTGGCTCACGTTCGAGATCGAGGAGCCGGGCCTGGCGTCGACGCTGGAGCAGGGATGGGCCGACAACGTCATGTTCGCCTCCGACTACCCGCACCATGACGCCGTCTATCCGGGAGCGGTGAAGTGCGTCAAGGAGCGTGGGCTCGGCGAGGAGCTCGAGCGTAAAGTGCTGGCCGACAACGCCCTAGCGTTCTACGGGGACCGACTGCGCGGGATCATCGGCGAGTCAGGCAGTTAGGCGTGACCAACGCCGACGCCAACCGACCGACCGCGATGCGCGCCATGGTGGTCACCAAACCCATTGCGCCGGCATTGCCCGAACTGACCGCCGCCCAGGAACTCGCGCTGCTGTGCCGTTGCCTGTTCGCCGAGGGATATGACGATCATCTCGCGGGCCACATCACCTACAAACAGCCCGACGGGACGTTCCTGGTGAACCCGTTCGGGTTGACGTGGGACGAGGTCACGGCCAGCGACATCATGACCATGGACGCCGACGGCAAGGAGATCTCGGGCCGCTGGACGATCACGCCCGCGATCACTCTGCATGTCGAATTGCACCGTGTCCGTGACGATATCGCGGTCGCGATCCACAACCATTCGCGATGGGGCACGGTGTGGGCCGACATCGGACGCGCCCCGGAAATCTACGACCAGACCGGCGCGCTCTACCACGGCGGCGTCGCGGTGTACGACGAATACTGGGGAACGGTCGACGACGCGAGCAACGCAATTGCCGTCGCCAAGGCCATCGGCGAAGCCAACATCGGACTCCTCGCCAACCACGGCGTGGTCGTGCTCGGCGCCGACATCCGACAGGCTTACCTGCGGGCCATGTCCTTCGAATGGCGCAGTCGCCAAGCATGGCGCATCGCCGCGGCCGGGGGCGGTGTCCCGATGAATCGCGACGCGGCGCGCACCTACGGTGAGTTCTTCAACTCCCACCAATTCACCGGACTGTTCGAGGCGATGGCACGTCGCGAGCTGCGCCGAGACCCCGCGGTGTTGAACTGAGTCAATCGGCGCGAGCGCCCTCCACCGGCCCCTCGGCGCCCGGCTGCTTCATGAACACGCTGACGTGGGAGATGAGTCCGCCGTCGTTGCGCTCGAACAGGATGCACTCGGGGTAGGTGGTGGCGACGCCGTCGACTCCGAAGGTCTCGCTGAGCTCGACGAATGACACTCGATTCGAGACGTGGGACACGCGCTGCACCTGTAGCTGGTAGCCGTCGAGCGACGTGATTACGCCGCGCAGGAAATCGACATAGCGCTGTTTGCCCTCCACGAGGTCACAAAAGGGACCGTCGCGAGTCAAGCCTTCTTCGGCGATGGTGGCTGCAAGGCCATCCCAGTCGTGGGCAGCCATGCACGCCAGGTAGTGCTCGACCGCATCAGTCCTGATCTCACGCACGTCGGTCATGTTAGGCGCTCAGCGGAGATCACAGCGTCACGATCGTGGCAGCAGCGGTGCCGGGTGCGCCGTAGAGCTGCGCGAAGCCGACGCGCGGCGTACCTGGGACCTGGCGGTCGCCGGCCTCGCCACGCAGCTGGCGTACCAGCTCGTGAATCTGGCGAAGACCAGACGCGCCGATCGGCTCGCCGTTGGCGATCAGCCCGCCGTCGGTGTTGACGGGCATGGCTCCGTGGATCTCTGTGGCGCCGTCGGCCAGCAGCTTCTCCTGCTCACCGTGTGCGCAGAAGCCACACTCGGCCATGTGGATGACCTCCGCGCCTGCGTCGGTGTCCTGCAGCTGAATGACGTCGACGTCTTCCGGTGCAACACCGGCCTTTTCGAATGCCGCCGTCGCCGCGTACACCGTCGGTGCCACGTCTTCGTCGACAGGCGCGAAGGTGGTGTTGACCTCGTACGCACCGTAGCGGCGGGTGCGCACCTCGACCGCGCGCAAGTACACCGGCTTCGAGGTGTAGCGATGGGCGATATCGGCCCGGCACATCACGACCGCTGCGGCGCCCTCATCCGGCGCGCAGAACATGTACTGGGTCAGTGGATAGTTCAGCATCGCCGAGTTGAGAATCTCGTCCTCGGGGATCGGCTTGCGCCGGAACGCATTCGGATTCAGCGCGCCGTTGCGGAAGTTCTTGGCCGCGACCTTGGCCAGGGTGTCCTGCGAGATGCCGTGGTCGTGCAGGTAGCGGTTGGCCTTCATTCCGAAGAACTGGGTGGTGAGGTACTGCCCGTTCTCGGCGTACCAGCTCGGCATGCCTACCAACGCCGGATCCTCGGTGAAGGCGCCGCGCGGATGTTTGTCCAGGCCGATGGCGATGCCGATGTCGTAGTCTCCCAACCGGATTCCGTCGGCACACGTCTTGGCTGTGCTGGCCGCCGTGGCGCAGGCGTTGAAAACGTTGGTGAACGGAATACCCGACAGTCCCACCATGCCCACGATCGCGTCCGGGTTGGCCACCGTCCAGCTGCCTCCGGTGGCGAACTGAATGTCGCTCCACGCGATGCCGGCGTCGGCGACAGCGGAGAAGATGGCGTCGACGCCCATCTCCATGGCTGACTTGCCTTCGAATCGACCGAACGGGTGCAGGCCTACGCCGATGATCGCGACGTCATTCGTCATGCAGCAACTGTAACTCTTACAGTATCCGGAGAAGTACCGGGGCTTGCGGTCAGCGCGGGTCGATGAGGTTGCGCAGACGCTCCGCGGGGTAGACGTGCGCGCCGACGGCCTGGATACGTTCGGAGAGTGCGCGATCAGAGGTCGCGACGCGGATCTGCGCGGGATCGGAGTCCTCCTGTAGCAGTCGAACGATTTCGTCGTCTGCCGAATTGGCGGCCGCCGCCGGCGCATGCGCCACGGTGATCACGGGCGATTCGATAGGTGGTGATGGGGGTCGCTCGAACACCACGGTTACGTCAGCGCCTTCGGCGGCCGCCCATTGTTCGAGCCGTTCGACCAACGTGGTCATCGCGCGGCCCCGGTCCCGCCACCACCCGTCGGGGCGGGACCCGATGACGTTCATGCCGTCGACGATCCACCGCACCGGTCCAGAGTATGCGCACGCTCGCGCCGCACGAAGGTGCGTGAAATGTTCGCAGTTGGCGGCGTGTCGGCGTGCAGACACGCACGCTCGCGGCACTCAGGCTTAGGCGATGGCGCCGGAGTCTTTGAGTTCCTCGATGCGGTCCCAGTCCATGCCGAGTTCCATCAGCACGATCTCGGTGTGCTCGGATGCCTGCGGCGCTCGAGTGGTCTCGAGCGGCTCGTGGTTGAACTGGATGGGACCGCGCACGACCTTGAACGGCTTTCCGCCATCGCCAGCCTCGACTTCGACGATCATGTCGTTGGCGATCGCCTGGTCGTCGCTCGCGAGGTCGATGAAGCTCTGGAACGGCGCCCACTGACCCCTCATCGTCTTGAGGTGGTGGCTCCAGTAGTCGAAGGGCTTGCTGAGGATCGACTCCGTGATGAGTTCGACTGCCGCCGCGGCGTTCTGGATCAGCGGCCGCACGTCAGAAAAGCGCGGATCGTCGGCCAGCTCCGGAAGTCCTAGATGCTCGAATGCGTCGCGGATGTAGCCGGTCGGGCTGACGATACAGAGATTGATGGTGCCGCCGTCCGAGGTCATGTAGTTCGCCATGAAGGGGTTGACGCTCGGGCCAGAGCCCGGCATCACCGAGCGCATCGTCTCGCCGGTCTCCATGCCCTGCGTGACGCTCGCACCGCC
>JAVXWV010000270.1:0-5176 GCA_032230775.1 Mycobacterium sp.
AGCACGACGTGCTCGATGCCCGCATCGGCGATCCGCGACAGCAGGTGGGTCAGAAACGGCAGACCGGCGGTCGGCAGCATCGGCTTCGGTGCCGACAGCGTCAACGGCCGCAGCCGGGTGCCCTGCCCACCGACGAGGATTACCGCGTCCACCTCCGCCGGATTGACCACTAGTGCCGACCTTTCGTGTGCTTGCGCCGGGAACTTCGGACCACCAGGCCTGCGCGCGCAGCGAGCGCGGCCCTTATCGTCCACCGCAATGGCGCCTGCCACCGCCTCGAATGCCGATCTGCCAGGAAAGTGTAGGTGCTGGTGTGGTGGGCCGCCAAGTTGCGGGCTGGGTCGCGACCGGTCGCGTGACCCTTGTCATGCAAAATCTCCGCCGACGGCACGTATACGTTCTGCCAGCCCGCCCGCCCGAGGCGATCACCCAGGTCGACGTCCTCCATGTACATGAAATAGCGCTCGTCGAAGCCCCACACCTGATCGAACGCGGAGCGCCGCAGCAACAGGCACGATCCGGACAACCATCCGACGGCGCGTTCGCTGGGCTCGGTTCGTTCCTGCCGGTATTCGGCCGTCCAGGGATTGGCTTTCCAGAACGGGCCCACGACCGCGTGCATGCCGCCGCGGATCAGGCTGGGCAGGAGGCGCGCCGACGGATACACCGAGCCGTCGAGGTCGCGGATCAACGGTCCCAGCGCCCCCGCCCTTGGCCACCGTTCGGCCGCGTCCAGCAACACGTCGATGCTGTGGGGCCCCCACTGCACGTCGGGGTTGGCGACCACGACAAACTCGGACTCCGGCGTGATCTCCGCGACAGCGCGGTTCAGCGCGGTGCCATAACCCACATTGCCGCCGGTGGGCAGCAGCCGGGCATTGGGATAGCGCTTCACCGCTTCTTCCGGCGCACCGTCCGTCGAACCGTTGTCGGCCATGATCACAGTCACCGGCCGGTCGGTCGCATGCGACAGCGTGGCGAGAAACCGGTCGAGATGTGGCCCGGGTGAGTACGTCACCGTCACCACTACCAGTTCGTCGCTCACGGCGTAGAGGGTAGCGGCCCTGCCGAATCGAGTGCGACGGCCAGCGCCTCCCGCCACGGCCGCAGCGGCGTCAAGCCAGCCTCGGCGGACTTTCGTGAAGCCAACGCCGAATACGGCGGCCGGGGCGCAGGACGCGGATGGGCGTCGGTACCGACGGGGCGGACCCGCTCCGGATCCGCGCCGACGGCCTCGAACACCGCACGGGCCTGGTCGAATCGGCTGACTTCGCCCTCGTTGGCGGCGTGCAACACCGGTTCGCGGACGGAGCCGTCGGCGATCTCCAGCAGTGCGCCGACCAAGTCACCGACGTAGGTTGGTGAGCCGGTTTGGTCGGCCACCACATCCACCGGTCCGTCGCCGCCCGCCAGCCGTCGCATCACAGCGGCGAAGTCGCTTCCGCCGGCGCCTTCGTAGACCCATGCCGTTCGCACGATGTGGGCGTCGGGCATCGCGGCCAGCACACTCAGTTCGCCCGCCAGCTTCGTGCGTGCGTACACGCTTAGCGGGCCGGTCTCGTCGTCGATCTCGTACGGGCGGCGCTGCGCACCGGAAAACACATAGTCGGTGGAGATGTGGATCAGGTCCGCCCCGGCGCGGGCGCAGACGCGCGCGACGTTCTCGGGCCCAACCGCGTTCACGGCGTGGGCCCGTGTCGGGTCCCCTTCGGCGAGGTCGACCTTGGTGTACGCGGCGCAATTCACCACGACGTCACCGGACTGGATGAACCGCTCGGCCGCCGTCGGGTCGGTGATGTCCCACTCGGCCGACGTCAGCGCCAGCACATCGCGGCCCTGCCGACGGGCCTGAGCTGCCAAGAAGCGGCCCACCATGCCGCCTGCACCAGAGATAACGATTCGGTCTGACTTGCGGGAATTCACAGTGATGAGTCTGGCACGCCGATTCGAGCTCCCCGGTCTGTGCCTATATCGCAAGTAGCCTGGGCAGATGCCCGCTCGCCTGACCCGTTCCATCGCTGTGGCAGTGGCCCTGGCCATCGTGGTCGGCACCGGCGTGGCATGGGGCAAGATCCGGTCGTTCGAATCCGGTATCAACCACATTTCCCCGATGGCGTTGGGCCAGGGCGGCGAGGACGGCGCGATCGACATACTGCTGGTCGGCATGGACAGCCGCACCGACGCGCACGGCAACCCGCTCTCGGAGGAGGAACTGGCGACGCTGCGGGCGGGCGATGACGTCTCGACCAACACCGACACCATCATCTTGGTGCGCATCCCCAACAACGGTGCGTCGGCCACCGCGATCTCCATCCCCCGCGACTCCTACGTCGACGCGCCAGGTGTGGGCAAGATGAAGATCAACGGCGTGTACGGGTCGGTCCACTTGGAGAAGTTGAAAGAGCTGGTCGAACAAAAGGGCGTGGACCAGGCGCAGGCTGAGCCGCAGGCGGCCGAGGCCGGGCGGGAAGCTCTGATCAAGACCGTCGCGAACCTCACCGGGGTTACCGTCGACCACTACGCCGAGATCGGCCTGCTTGGCTTCGCGTTGATCACCGATGCACTCGGTGGCGTCAATGTGTGCCTGAAAGATGCTGTGTACGAACCTCTTTCGGGCGCCGACTTCCCGGCTGGCTGGCAGAAGCTTGATGGCCCACAGGCGTTGAGCTTCGTGCGGCAGCGCCACGACCTGCCGCGTGGCGACCTGGACAGGGTTACCCGCCAGCAGGCGGTGATGGCCTCGCTCGCGCACGAGGTGATCTCCGGCAAGACCCTGTCCAGCCCGTCCACGCTTAACCGCCTGCAAGACGCCGTCCAACGGTCAGTCGTGCTATCCGATGGTTGGGACATCATGGATTTCGTCCAGCAACTGCAGAAGCTGGCCGCAGGCAGCGTCGCGTTCGCCACCATCCCGATCCTCGAGGAAGCCGGGTGGAGCGACGACGGCATGCAGAGCGTCGTGCGGGTGAACCCCAGCCAGGTGAAGCAGTGGGTGGCCGGCCTGCTGCAGGAGCAGGACCAGGGCAAGACCCAGGAATTGGCCTATGCGCCAAGCAAAACCACGATAGATGTGGTCAACGATTCCGATGTCAACGGGCTGGCCGCCGCCGTATCGCAGGTGTTGGCCAACAAGGGGTTCACGACCGGCAACACCGGGAACAACGAGGGCGGTCATGTCACGCACAGCCAGGTGCAGGCCGCCAAGGCCGACGACCTTGGCGCGCAAACGGTTTCCAAGGAGCTCGGCGGGCTGCCGGTTGTCGAGAACGCATCGGTGTCGCCCGGTTCGGCGCGCGTTGTGCTGGCTGGTGATTACACCGGACCCGGTTCCGGCCTGAACGGCGGCGATCCGACACTGGCCACCGTCGACCCTGTGGCCGCGGGAACGACCGACTCCGCGCCCGCACCATCGCCGGTTCTCACGGCCGGCTCGAACGACCCGGAGTGCGTCAACTGACAACGCTCACATCGGCACTGCTGGATCCGCTCATGGCCGCCGATCCGGTCGGGCCGCGGATCACCTATTACGACGACGCCACCGGCGAACGCATCGAATTGTCGACGGTCACCCTGACCAACTGGGCCGCCAAGACCGGCAATCTACTTCGCGATGAACTGGGTGCAGGCCCGACGGCCCGGGTCGCTGTGCTGCTGCCCGCGCACTGGCAGACCGCCGCCGTGCTGTTCGGAATCTGGTGGATCGGTGCGGAAGTCGTGCTGTCCGGGTTACAAGAAAAGGGAGCCGATATAGCCCTGTGCACTGCCGACCGGCTCTCCGAGGCCGACGATGCCGTCGGCGCGGGCGAGATCGCGGTGTTGTCGCTGGACCCATTCGGCAAGCCGGCGGCGGACCTGCCCGTCGGCGTCACAGACTACGCGACGTCGGTGCGCGTCCATGGCGACCAAATCTCGCCGGAACGCCATCCCGGGCCCGTGCTCGACGGCCGATCGGTGATCGATGTTTTCGTCGACGCCCAATCCTCGGCCGCCGCACAGGGTTTCACGTCGGGCGACCGGGTGATGTCGATGGCCGGCTGGACAACCGCCGACGAGCTGACCGCGAATCTGTTGGCCGTTTTCGTTGTCGGTGCATCGCTTGTGCAGGTCGCGAACCCCGACGCATCCGTGTTGGACCGTCGTCGGCAGATGGAGAAAACCACCCGCGGGTAACACCGAGGTTCTTCGTCGAGTACGCGGGCTGAGGGCTACTTCAGCAGCGCGCGTGACATGACGACGCGCTGAATCTGGTTGGTGCCCTCGTAGATCTGGGTGATCTTAGCGTCGCGCATGAACCGCTCGACGGGAAAGTCGGTGGTGTATCCGTAGCCGCCGAACAGCTGCACGGCGTCGGTCGTCACCTCCATTGCGACGTCGGATGCGAAGCACTTCGACGCCGAGGAGATGAAGCCCAGATTGGGCTCACCGCGTTCGGCACGCGCAGCGGCGGTGTACACCATCAGCCTGGCGGCCTCCAGCTTCATCGCCATATCCGCCAGCATGAACTGCACGGCCTGGAAGTCAGCGATCGGCTTGCCGAACTGCTTGCGCTCCTTGACATATGCGATGGCCGCATCCAGCGCGCCCTGTGCAATGCCGACCGCCTGCGCACCGATGGTCGGGCGGGTGTGGTCCAGGGTTGCCAGTGCGGTCTTGAAGCCGGTGCCGGGGTCGCCGATGATCCGGTCCCCAGGAATGCGGCAGTCCTCGAAGTAGAGCTCGGTGGTGGGCGACCCCTTGATGCCCATCTTGTGCTCCTTGGCGCCAACCACGAAGCCCGGATCGTCCTTGTGCACGACGAACGCCGAGATGCCGTTGGCGCCCTTGTCCGGATCGGTCACGGCCATCACCGTGTACCAGGTCGAGTGCCCGCCGTTGGAGATCCAGCACTTGGCGCCGTTGAGCACCCATTCATCACCCTCGGCCTTGGCGCGCGTCCGCATCGACGCGGCGTCGCTGCCTGCCTCGCGCTCGGACAGCGCGTACGACGCCACCGCCTCCCCGGCGGCAATGGTGGGCAGGACCTGCTTCTTGAGCTCCTCGGACCCGCGCATCAGCAGGCCCATGGTGCCCAGCTTGTTACAGATCGGAATCAGCGACGACGACGCGCACACCCTGGCGACCTCTTCGATGACGATGCAGGCCGCGACGGCATCGCCGCCTTGACCGCCGTACTCCT
>JAVXWV010000307.1:0-6699 GCA_032230775.1 Mycobacterium sp.
GTCGGCCGCCTTCTCGTCGAGCCTGAATTCGTTGTCGTTGAGGAACTTCAGCAGGTCCCACGCGTCACCCAGGACGACGATGCGGGTTTGCACCAGGCGGGCCGCCTCCGCGAATTGCGACCCGTCAAGCCCGGCGTCGTGGCCGTGGGCGGCAAAGTATGCACGCAGCCGTTCGGTGAAGTCCTCTTCGCTGAGCAGCCGGATGTGTTCGGCGTTGAGCGCATCGGCCTTTTTCTGATCGAAGCGGGCGGGGTTCGAGTTGACGTCGACGACGTCGAACGCGGCGACCATCTCGTCGAGGCTGAACACATCACGATCCTCGGCGATGCCCCAGCCGAGCAGGGCCAGATAATTCAGAAGGCCCTCGGGGATGAAGCCGCGATCGCGGTGCAGGAACAGATTCGACTGCGGATCACGCTTGGACAGCTTCTTGTTTCCGTCACCGAGAACGCTTGGCAGATGGGCGAACTCGGGAACGCGCTCCGCGACACCGATTCGGATCAACGCCTGATACAACGCGATCTGGCGCGGGGTCGATGGCAGGATGTCCTCACCGCGAAGTACGTGGGTGATCTTCATCAGCGCATCGTCGACCGGATTGACCAACGTGTACAACGGATCTCCGCTGCCCCGCGTCAGCGCGAAGTCGGGAACGGTTCCTGCCCCGATGGTGGTGTCGCCACGCACCAGATCGCGCCACAAGATGTCCGTATCGGGCATCCGCAGCCGCACCACCGGCGTGCGGCCCTCGGCGATGAACGACGCGCGTTGTTCGTCGGTGAGGTCGCGGTCGAAGTTGTCATAGCCCAGTTTGGGATTACGGCCCGCGGCCACGTGCCGGGCCTCGACCTCCTCCGGCGTCGAGAACGCTTCATACGCCTCGCCCGCATCCAGCAACCGCGCCACTACGTCGCGATGGATCTCGCCGCGCTCGGACTGACGGTAAGGCGCATACGGCCCACCAATGTCAGGGCCCTCGTCGTAGTTCAGCCCGAGCCAGCTCAGCGCGTCCAGCAGAGCTAGATAGCTTTCCTCGCTGTCGCGTTGGGCGTCGGTGTCCTCCAGCCGGAACACGAAGGCGCCACCGGTGTGGCGGGCGTAGGCCCAGTTGAACAATGCGGTGCGGATCAGTCCGACATGCGGCGTGCCGGTCGGCGACGGGCAGAACCGAACTCGGACTGTCTCTTTGCTCATCGCGTGCGCCGTCGTCATATTGCTCCTCGCGTGCGCACCGTCATCACTTTCCTTTGCGGACAACGGGATTGGTCAACGTCCCAATGCCCTCGATGGTAATGCTGACGGTGTCGCCGTCCTCGATCGGGCCGACCCCCTCGGGTGTGCCCGTGAGGATCAGATCGCCGGGCAGCAGTGTCATCACCGCCGAGATCCACTCCACGATCTCGCCGATGTCGTGGATCATCAGCGAGGTCCGGCTGTGCTGCTTGATCTCCCCATTCACTTCGGTGCGGATGTCGAGGTCGGCAGGGTCGACGTCGGTGACGATCCACGGGCCCGTCGGGCAGAACGTGTCGTGCCCCTTGGCCCGCGTCCACTGGCCGTCCTTCTTCTGTTGATCGCGCGCCGACACGTCGTTACCGATCGTGTATCCCAGGATGTTCTCGGCGACCCTGGCGGCAGGCACGTCCTTGCAGGGCCTACCGATGACCGCGGCCAGTTCGCCCTCGAAGTGAACCGGATTGGCTTCGGCGGGCAGCTGGATCGGCACGCCCGGCCCGATGATCGCGGTGTTGGGCTTCATGAAGATCACCGGATCGGGAAACGACCCGCCGCCCATTTCCGCTACGTGGGCGGCGTAGTTCTTGCCGATGCACACCACCTTGCTCGCCAGGATCGGCGCCAGCAGCCGCACGTCCGCTAGCGGCCATTGACGACCGGTGAAGCTCGGGGTACCGAAGGGATGCTCGGCGATTTCCCTCACGACTGCCTGGTTCGGGTCATCGGTGGGTCCTTCGATGCTGACGAAGGCAACCCCGTCGGGACTGGCGATTCGGCCAAGGCGCATGCTCTCAGCCTAGTGGCCCTGACTGCGGCGGCCGCGGCCAGGCCCTGCGCACGTTTGTCTCATTATGTGGAATGTGGGTTCAGCATTGTGAGATGGCCATGCGACGATGGATGCATGTCCGTCGAATCGATCAGCTCCGTACGTCGCTGGTCGATGTTGGTCATCGCGCTCACCGCGACGCTGTGCGCGAACGTCTTCATCAACGGCGCGGCCTTCCTCATCCCGACGTTGCACGCAGAACGTGGCCTAGATCTGGCGAAGGCAGGCCTGTTGTCGTCGATGCCCAGCTTCGGCATGGTGGCGACGCTGATTGCGTGGGGCTACATCGTTGACCGGGTCGGCGAGCGCTTCGTGCTGGCATTGGGTTCGGCGCTGACGGCGGCCGCGGCGTTCGCAGCGGCGTCGGTGCATTCGCTCGTCGCGGTGGGAGCGTTTCTACTGCTTGGCGGCATGGCGGCGGCCAGCAGCAACTCGGCAAGCGGCCGACTGGTGGTCGGATGGTTTCCGCCCGAGCAACGCGGGTTGGTGATGGGAATCCGGCAGACCGCGCAGCCGCTGGGAGTCGGATTGGGTGCCTTGGTGATTCCGCGTCTCGCGGAAAGCCACGGCGTCTCTGCCGCCCTCTTGTTCCCCGCGGTGGTGTGCGCGGTGTCGGCGGTGGTGTGCGCGGTCGCCGTGATGGACCCGCCGCGGCCGCCTCGGCACGAGGCCGACGAATCCGACCTGGCCAACCCATACCGCGGATCGTCGGTGTTGTGGCGCATCCACGCCGTCTCGTGCCTGCTGGTGGCTCCCCAGGTCGTGGTGTGGACGTTCACGCTGGTATGGCTGATGAGCGACCGCGGTTGGTCGGCGGCGTCGGCGGGCGCGATGGTGACGACTGCTCAGGTACTGGGCGCGGGCGGACGAATCGCTGCGGGACGCTGGTCGGACTTGGTGGGTTCGCGATTGCGGCCGATCCGTACCATCGCGCTGGCGGCGGCAGCTGCGATGGGTCTGCTGGCGCTGACCGACTGGCTCGGCTCCCCCGTCAGCGTTGCCGTGATGGTGATCGCCTCGGTGATCACGGTGTCCGACAACGGCTTAGCATTCACCGCGATCGCCGAGATCGCTGGGCCGTTCTGGAGCGGCCGCGCGCTCGGCACGCAGAACACGAGCCAGCTACTGACGGCCGGCATCGCTCCGCCACTGTTCGGCGGCTTGATCGGAGTCGCCGGCTACCCCGTGGCGTTCGCCGTGTGCGCGCTGTTTCCGATCGTCGCGATTCCGCTGGTGCCCAGGGACTAGACCGGGTTGCCCGTCTTCGGGCTGAGCACCAGGGGAGGTTGCATGGGCCCGCTGAAGTCGAACATGTTGTCCACCACGCCGGCTCGGGCGTCGAACGAATCGTCACCGATGCGACCGGTGTTCCAGTTGTCCTCGATGAACCGGATTATCGACGTCTGATCCGTCTGCGTGTGGTCGACGAAATTGGGCTTGGCATACGGCGAGATGACAAGCAGCGGCAGCCGAGGTCCATAGCCGCACCGGCCGAGATACTTCGCCGCGATTCCGTTGGCGCCGCACAGTCCCGGGTTCGTCAGGGCGTCCGCGGGAGAAGCTGACAGGGACACGGTTGGGGACGCTTTGTGGTCGTACCAGCCGTCGGAGTCGTCGTAGGCTATGACGATCGCCGTGTCCTTCCAGTCCGGCAGCTTCTGAAGATGGTTGACCGTCTCGACCAAGAACTGTTGCTCGTCGAGTGGGTCGGAGTATTCCGGGTGCGCGTCCTGGTAGCCCGCGGCTTTCAGGAAGCTCACCGCAGGCAGGTGTCCCGAATCGGCGGCGGTCCAAAAATCCGAGAGGTCGTATTGATGGTTGGCCGAGTCGGTTTGGCCGATCTTGTCGGCTGAGCCGGGCGGCAGGTGATGGGGATTCGCCGTCGACGGGTAATACTGGAACGGCTCGTGGTGCGGAATGTAGTCGTCCTTTGTGCCGAGCGGCATCGGGCCCGACTTGCCTGTGCCGCCGAGCGCAGTCCCCACGTTGTGGGCAGCTCCACACACCGCTGTCCCGTCTGGCTTGGTCGATGTCGGCTTGAACCCACCCTCGAAGTAGCCCCACGTCACGCCCTTTGCGTTCAGAAGGTCTCCGATGTTCTTGTTGTCGGAACTCAGCTGCACCTGGTCCCTGTTCGAGCAGTCGTCGCCGAAAGGCTGCGCGTCACCGATGACCGTGCCCTGCGCGTTGCCGGCGTTCTCGACGACATCCCCCTGCGGGAAGGGCTTCCCCCCGGGCATGAATTCCTTTGTCACTCCATGGGTCTGACCGGACACCAGATTCAAATGGCCCGGCGTGGATGGGCCGAACGTGGTGTCGTAGGAGTTGTCGCTCATCGCGTAGTGCTGGGCGAGATACCACAGCGCGGTCACCGAATTTCCGTCGTAGTAAGCCATCACCATGCCCGGGACCTTGAACACCGGCGGCTTGCAATCGGCGATCTCGGTGTTCTCGATGAACTGATCCATGGCGCCGCCGTGGAAAGCCTTTTGCTCGGCGGTGTATTCGTGATCCTGGGAACAGGTCACCTGTTGGGCCGGACCACCCAGGCGCATCGGTGATCCCTTGTTGGGGTTGTTCGTCAACAACTCTGCTGTGAGCCCGTCAACGGTCGGGGTTCCCGGCACGGCGATGAAGGGCTGACCGTCGATGTTGGCCGCGTGGGGATATGTGCCAAAGTAGTGGTCGAACGACACGTTCTCCTGAAAGATCACCACCAAGTGGTGAATCGGCGTGGCGGTGTTCGCATTCGCGGGCTTACTGGAACACGAAGCGGCGACCAACGCCAGCACGACTGCAGCAGCGAGCAACACCCGACCGGACTTCATGGTGGGGAAGCCTTCAGTGGTGAAGTGGACGTCAGGTAAACCGCAGCTGTGAGTGCGCGGTGTCGGTGGTGGTGTGCGCGGTCGCTGTTCGGCGGCCTGATCAGAATCGCCGGCCACCCCGTGGCGTTCGCGGTGCGCGCGCTGTTCCCGTTGATCGCGCTGCCGTTGGTGCCCGTCGAAACCCCGGACTAGGACGCGTACAGCCGTCGGCGGTAGGACGCCGTCATCCGCGGACTCAGGAACCGAAGCAACAGGCGGGGCACCAACGGCACGCCAGACATGAATGTCTGCCGTTCGTCCGCGGATGCGTAGTCCAACACGAGACCGCCCTGCACAATCGCCAGCCTTGGGTGACTCGTCAGGAACGCTGTGGCCCGCTTGACCGCGGCATCCCATTCGTCCTGGCAGAGGTGCGCTTGAATGATGGGTACCGCGATCGATTCCTCGTCGTCGAGATGCTCGACAACGACGGCTCCGAGTTCGGCGACGGCCTCCAGCAGTTGGTGTGTCGTCGGCCCCCCAGGAGAGCTGACCCACACCGAAACGTCCGCGCTCGCCCGTTCCACCGCCCCGACAATAGCGCTGTGCTGCCTCGCCATTCGCTCAATATCGTCCGCTCGAGCGGGAACTCGATTGTGAAGAAGCGGCCAGATCATCTCGTCCTCGGAGGCGTGGTGATCATGAAGAGCATCCAGCATGAAGGTCAGGTGGTCGCCAACAACTTTCGCCCGGGCGCTATCGCCGTCGGGAACGGCGGCGATCAATCCGGGAATCGCCGCGAACTCGCGACGGAACACCCGGTGCACGAGCCGCATGTCCACTGCATTGATCGGCATTACGCGCCCCGAACTATCGTCATTTCAGCGATCGCGTGATCGTATCGCGCAAGCGACCTACGCCTCGAGGTTCTCGGCGCATCGCGTCAGCGCGGTCGCAAGTTCGCTGCGCAGCCGGGTGGGTATCCCCTCGGTCATCGCCGTTTCAACGTCGGCGACAGCTGAGTGTGCGGCCGCCAACCTCGTTCGGCCAAGCCTGGTGAGCTGCAGTGATTGCGCGCGACCGCGTCGGGGCGTATCCGTGTCCTCGACGAGGCCCGCCGATCGCAACCCCGCCAACAGGTCCCCCAGCGACTGTCGGGTGACGAAGCACAGCCGCGCCAGCTGGGAAGCGGATGCATCCGGATGGTCCGCCAGTGCGCGCAGTGCGGCGTACTGCGCCATCGAGAGCCCCGTCTGGCGCAGCGCCGCGTCGCACCGCCTGCGCAAGGACTGCTGTACGCGCTTGACGAGGTAACCGATTCCCCGTTCGGTGTCCGACTGCTCCATGACAGGAACCTTACATGAGTGGTAGGATTGTGTCAGGAACCTGACATGGAGGTAGAGATGACGACCATCGAACAGAACAGCGGATACGCCACCTTGATCAATGTCTTCACCGTCGAGCCCGATCGGGCCAACGACGTGGCTGCGCTCTTGCGCACCGCAACCGAAGACGTGATGCGGCACCAGCCCGGATTTCGGTCCGCCAACATTCACGTGAGCACCGACGGCACACGCGTCGTCAACTATGCGCAATGGGACAGCGAAGAGGCGTTCCACGCGATGCTGGCCGACCCGACGACACAGCAACACATGGCCGATGCCGCCGCGCTGGCGATCAGCTTCGATCCTCACCTCTACACCGTGGAGTCGGTACACGAGCGCTGACGTCCACCGCGATCGGCTCGCCAAATTCTGCTCCAGGGCTGTTATTGCGCTCTTGGGTTCAGGGGGTGGTTGCAACACTTCGTAGTCGGGAGTGTTGATGACC
>JAVXWV010000308.1:0-3268 GCA_032230775.1 Mycobacterium sp.
GTGAAAACCGTTGTGCGCCTGCCGCTTGCGGTCCGGTCACCGAGGCAGCCGCAACATCGATCCGCGCGAGGGCGTATTCGGCGTCACGCCGCGCTGTGCGGTTGTGGTTCGCGATCGCGTCGAGGAAATCCGCGGCGGGGGAGAGCAACTGTGAAACCCCGTCGTCGCTACCGCGCAGGGATTCCAGTGTCGCGGTGATTCGCTCGGGCAGCCGGTAACCACCGTGATACGCCAGCGGGCGTTGAGCCGCGTCGCTGTCGACGAACGCGTCCCGCAGCCACGTGAGCGGGGCGACGTCCACTGAGGCCTCACGGTCGGCGGCGACGCGGCGGGCATCGGCGGCCAGTTCACGGTAGGCGCGCGTCAGCGCGTCGCGCTGCCCCCGCCAGCGTTGTGGCGGCCACACCGCGATGAGCGCCGCCTGCACGCAGCCGGCGGCCACCGTCAGCACCGTCGACAACGTCACCTCGGCCATCGAGGGCGCAACCGGCGGCGAGATTACGAGCAGCGCAGCTGTGGCGGCCGCGACCATGCCCGCTTTGCTCCCCAGCGCCCACTGCATGCCCGCCGCGAAGCACCACACCGCGACGACGGCGATGAAGAGCGCGCTGTAGGACGCGATCAGCGCGCCGAGAAGCACGACCGCTCCCATTTGCAGCGACACGACGATGACCAGCGGCACCCGTCCTGCCGGGCTGTCCTGCATCGCGATCGCACCCGCGATCGCCGCAGCGCCTGCCGCCCACACCGCGGCCGACGGAGAACCCGATGCCACCGCAACCGCGACCACCGCCAGCACCCCGAGCATGCTGCGAGACACGGCGCCGACGTCGGGTGTCGTCAGCTGCAGGGCATTGATCACTCGGCCGCCCGTGGTCATCTGCCCATTCTGACTCCAGAAAGGCCGCCGAATGGTGGAGCACACGCTGAGCGAAGAAGGCTGCAATTTGTCGGATGTCCTAGATCCCATCGAATTCGCGTCATAGGGTGCCAATTGGGTTTTGCGAGGCGTTTCGCCGAGTCTCGCCACCGATAAAGCCTCACCTGCGCCACATGTCCGCATAACGAGGGGAGCTGTCATGAGTACGGCCGCCGAGCGCGCTGCGCAACTGGACCTGGTAGCCCGGCTCAAGTCCGCATATCCCGAACTTCCGGATGCGCCCTATCCCGACATGTTGGACCACGATCGCATCACCGCGTACCTGAAGCCGGTCCACGACGTTGGCGGCGAGCCGGACGCGCCGATGAAGTATGTGAACAAGCAATACGAGCTGTGGGAGCACATGACCTACGTCATCTGCGAGGTCCTCGGATGGCGCGGAATCTGGCTGTCGGAGGAGCGTCGGCGGATCGGCAACGTCGACGTGGGTCGGGCCGAGTATCTGGGTCTGCCGTATTACGGCCGCTGGCTGCTCGCCGTTGCGCGCATCCTGGTCGAGAAGCACCACGTCGGCCTTACCGAACTGAGTGAGCGGATGGTCGACGTCCAGGGACGCTATGCGGGCGGACTCGACGGAAAGAAGCTAGAGGCCCAACCGAAGTCCGAAGGCGACGGGTCACAGGTCAAGCGCAACAAACATGCAGAGGAAGCGGACGGCAAGGGCGATCCGCAGTGTTACGCCGGCCAGGCGGGCAAGGCGAAGTTCAAGGTCGGCGACCCGGTGGTGGTGCGCGAGCTGCCGGTCATCTTCTACACCCGCACCCCGGAGTACGTGCGCGGTGCGACGGGCGAAATCGAGGCCGTCGCGTATGAGAGCCCGGCCGCCGAGGACGAGACCTGGGACCGTCCCGCGACGCCGGAATGGTTCTACGTCGTGAAGTTCAATATGGCCGACCTCTGGGACGACTACACCGGAACGGCGAACGACATCATCTCGACCGAAATTCCCGAACACTGGCTGGAATCCGCGAAATAGGTATGTCCGGTACGGACCCGAAAGGACGCTGCATGCCTGAGCACGACCACGCCCACGACCACGAGCGCACCGTCGCGCCGATGGTCGACGAGATCACCGACTTCGAGGTGCTGGAGATCGCGCTGCGTGAGCTGTGCATCGAGAAGGGCATCTTCACCGCCGAGGAACACCGCCGCATGACCGAGTTCGCCGAGCAGATCGGCCCGACGCCCGCGGCTCATCTGGTGGCAAAGGCGTGGCTGGATCCCGAGTTCAAGAAGCTCGCGCTGGCCGAACCGATGACGGCCAGCAAGGAGGTCGGTGTCGACTGGATGCATCCCACAGGGTGGGGGACGCCGAGTGACTTCACCGCGTTCCAAATCCTTGCGGATACACCGACAGTGCACAACGTGATCGTCTGTGCGTTGTGCTCCTGCTACCCGCGGCCGATCCTCGGCAACTCACCCGAGTGGTATCGCACGCCCAATTACCGCAGGCGGCTGGTCCGCTGGCCGCGGCAGGTACTCGCGGAGTTCGGCCTCTATCTGCCGGACGAAATCACCGTCCATGTACAGGATTCCAACCAAAAGCACCGGTTCATGGTTATGGCGATGCAGCCCGAGGGCACCGAGGACTGGACCGAAGACCAATTGGTGGAGATCATCACACGTGACGTACTGATCGGTGTCGCACTGCCGAAGGCCGGCGTCACTGCCAACGTCATCACCGCCACCCGTCCCGCGATTCACCCGGGAGCCGCCGGATGAGCGAACGCATCGAAGCGCTGCAGGAGATCGTGGAGCGCAATCAGGTCTGGCCGGTGATGGCCGCCAAGTACGGCGTCGAGAATCCCGTGCCGCCGTGGAAGACGAGCCTTGACGGCCTCTGCGACGCACTGGACCAAGCCAGCTGCGATGCGGACGTCCCCAATTTCAAGGACCGGCGTGATGAGGAAGACACGCTCTCGGCGACCGTGTACTCGAGCCTGCCGTACCCGGAGAATCAGCTGGTTTCGCTGGCGCATTCGCTGGTGGCGCGCGGCATCATCGATGAGGCAGAGCTGAAACAACGGCTCTCGCGTGTGCGCGAAAGGTTAGAAGCCTAGATTCGGGTCGTGGAAAAGGTCATCATCACCCTCAGGACGGCCGATGCGGATGAAGGGTGGTGCACCCGGCTCCGCGTCCAAGTCGCAGCCGACCTACTCGAAATCGGCGCACCCGGACTCGCGATCAATGTCCGCGACGATGCGGTTCGGAATTCACTGATGACGTTGACGACGCTTGAGCCGGCGGTGGTCGGTTTCGTGACGCTGTGGACGCAGCAGTCCTACGGCGAACAGGTGCGCGCGACACTGGCCCGCTTGGACAAGGAGT
>JAVXWV010000528.1:0-10979 GCA_032230775.1 Mycobacterium sp.
CGCCGTTCACCGCGCAGATCACCCGCGGCGACGCCGAGGCGCTGGGGCTGAAGGAAGGCGACACGGTGTACGTGCGTGCCACCCGGGTTCCGCCATTGCCCGGCGGCACCGAAATCCCAAGGACCGATAAGGCCGACGAGGGCGAAGCGTTGACGAAGGCCTGAGCCTCGCGACTCAGAAGTAACCGTTCGCGGGCGGCCAGGCACCGTTGACGGCGTAGTTGCCCGCCGCATATGCCTTGTACGCCAACGGGCTATGGCCCGCGATCGTGCGCGCATTGCGCCAATGCCTGTCCAGGTTGAGCGCGCGGGCTGTGGCCGATGCGCCGCCTGTGTCGAAGAGCCGCTCCGCGGCCGCTATCGTCAGCCGCTCGGCCACCAGTTGTGCCCTTGCCACAGTGACGGCGATGTCCGCCAACGCGTCCTCGTCGTGCTGAAGGTCGTTGTCGACAAGACTGTCGATGGCATCGGCTGCGGTGAGCACGATGGCTTCGGAAGACGATGCGGCGGCCGAGATCTCGCCGACCGCTTGCAGCACGAATGGATCGGTGTCCGCAGTGTCCGCGACTGAGTGTGACGCGGGGCGGGCCTTCGTGCGCACGTAGTCGACCGCATCGTCCAGCACGGCGTACGCGATGCCGACGGCCACCGACGCCAAATACAGCTGCAGGAATGCGGTGGCGTGCCCGAGACGGGCACCGTCGGAGACGGTGATGACCTCCGTCGTGAGGACCGCGACGTCGGTGAACCTGGTGCCACCGCTGGCGGTCGTGCGCTGACCGAATCCGTCCCAGTCGTCGAACAATTCGACGCCGTCTCGGTCCGCCGGAATGATCGCCTGCACGTCCCGACCCTCGGCGTCCAGCGCCGATACAGCGATGACATCTGCGAACAGCGTGCCGGTGGAATAGAACTTGTAGCCGTTGAGCCGCAGCACCCCTGCGGTGTCGGGAAGCACCTTGGTGTCCGCGCTCGACGGCGCCCTGCCGCCCGCGTCCGTGATGGCGTTGCCGACGATGATGCCCGCGTTGACGCGGGGAAACCAGTCCGCGCGCTCTTCCGGTGTCGCCCGGTTGCTGAGCAGCCGCTCGGAAAATCCGAAGTGTGAGCGAAGGGCCTGCGCCACATTGGAACTGCCACGGCCGATCTGGATGACGGCGGACAGCACATCGCGGGCCTTGCCGCCAGGACCCCCGAACTTCGTCGGCACCCGCAAGCCGAGCACGCCAGTCTGGCGAATCGATGCGACGGCTTCGTACTGGAGTACCCGGTTCTGCTCGGCAGCGGGGTCGTCACGCCGCAGAGACGCCACAACCTCGGGAAGCCGGGCCAAACGCTCGTCGACCGAACCACCGAGTGGTTCGCCGGTGAACGGCTTTCGTGGCAGAACGGGTTCGCGTGTGACGGTCATATCGTGCTCCAGGGGTTATCGGCTCAGTTCTTATCGAAAGTGGGGGATGATCTTGTCCGCGAACCGGTCCAGCTCGGCCTCGATGGGCTGGAACTGCAGCATGAACAACTCGATTCCGGCGTCGTGGAAAGCCTGAATGCGGTCGGTCACCTGTGAGTAGCTACCGACCAGGCCGGCAAGCGTTCCGCCGTTGGAGCCGATGCGTTTGGTGCCCGACAACACCTTGTACATCTGCGTTTTCGGGTCGGTGCCACCGGAGATCTCCGGCCTGCTCTCGGCGTCGGCCAGCGACTGTAAGTATGCCAACTCGGCGATTGCCTCGGCTTCGGTCTCGCGCGCTATCACGAACGCCGACAGGCCGAATCGCAGCGGGGCGCCGTCTCGCGGTCGAGCACGCAGGTCCTCGATGACCTCGACGGTCTCGGCGAATGGTCGACCGTTGATGAAGAAGACGTCGGCGCGTTCGGCGGCCAGCGCGCGGCCAGGCTCGGACTCGCCACCGACGTACAACAGCGGCGGGCTGACCGGTGTCGGCCGAACCAGGGCTGGCTGGCCGCCCCGATTACCGATCGGAACTTGCTTGCCCGCCCATAATTCGGCGACGATCCCGAGCCACTCCCGCGAGTACGCATACCTGTCGTCGTGGTCCAGCGGATCGAGACCGAGGCCCTCCAGTTCCGGAAGGAACCATCCGGTGACGAGGTTGACGGCGAGTCGTCCTTCGGCGATGTCTGCGATGTTCGCGGCGATCTTCGCGAACACCAACGGGTTGAACAGCAGGGGCTTGACCGCACCGACCAACTCGATGCGCGAGGTGGCCTCCGCCAGCGCCGCTATCGTCGACCACGTTTCGAGTACATCGTCCTCGGTATTGCTCGGATGGATGACATGCTCTGCCAGCAGGGTCGAGTCGAACCCGGCCCGTTCGGCACGCAGCAACAGTTCGCGGGTGCGCCGGTAGCTCGCATCCGGTGCGTCATGCGGATGCTGGCGTGCCCCGTGGTTGCCGTAGACCGGAGCCCACACCCCGAAACGCGCTGTGGTCATGAGCGGTTCAGGTAGCGCCTGCGTTCCCAGTCGCTGACTTGGCTCGAATACTCGGCCCATTCACTGCGGGCGAGCGCTGCGAAGTCCAGCACCGAGTCGGCGCCCAAGATCTCCAGGATCGTGTCGTCACGAGTCGCAAGTTCCAATGCCACGCCAAGTGATTCGGGAAGCGGCACGCCCTCGGTGTACAGATTTCCGCCTGCGGCAGGCGGCGGAGTAGCCGCACTTTCGAGCCCGGCGATCACCGCAGCCAACGCCGATGCGATCAACCAGTACGGGTTGGCATCGGAGGCGCCGCTGCGCAGTTCGATGCGAGTCGCCGACGGATCGGCCTCCACCAGCGAGCGCACCGCGGCACTGCGATTGTCGCGGCTCCACGTCACGGTCGCGGGCGCGAATGAGTCAGGGGCGAATCGCCGATACGCATTGACCGAGTGTGCACCGAACAAGGTGATCGACGGCAGATGCTCGAGCAGGCCCGCGATCGCGTGCAGGGCCAACTTGTTCTCCGAGCCGTCGTCCGGTGCGAACACCGCCTCGTCCCCACGCCACAGCGAGATGTGCAGGTGCTGGGAGCTGCCGGAGTGTTCGGTGAACGGCTTGGGCATGAAGCTGGCGACCTTGCCGTGTTTGCGGGCCACCTCTTTGGCGGCGTACTTGAGCCGGGCGGCGTCGTCAGCGGCGTCCAGCGCGTCGGTGTAGACCAGATTCGTCTCGACCTGCCCTGGACCGTACTCGGTCTGGATGCCCTCCAGGGGCGTGAAAGCGCCAAGCGTTTCGTTGAGATCGGTAAGCAGTGGGTCGAGCGCGTTCGCATTCTCCAGCGAGTAGGCGTGGATGTCGTTCTGAAACGGAGATCCGTCGGGGTTCAGTAGATAGAACTCGAACTCGACACCGACTTTGGCGGTGTAACCGAGGGTAGCCAGCCGGGCCAACACCTTCTTGAGCACCGCCCGCGGGTCCAGCAGCGATGGGCTGCGGTCGTCCGCGACGATATCGGAGATGACATGGCCAGCTCTTGGTCGCCACGGAAGCGCGCGATAGGTGCTGAGATCCGGAACGGCGAACACGTCGGGATAGCCGCCCGCCCAGTTGGTCAATCCCAGGGAGTCGATCACCGTGCCGTCGGTGTTCCACCCCAAAGACGCTTCGCAGAACGCGAATCCGCTGCCGAGTGCGCGATTCAGGAATTGTGACGCTGGGATCCGTTTGCCTTGAGCGTGACCGAACGCGTCACTCCATGCCACCTCGATCTCGGCCAGCGATCCGTCGTCGAGCCCGCTCCGCAGCTCATGCTCCGGAGCGGACTTGGACAGCTGGACGGACGGCGCATCGACGGTATGCGTCATGATTGTTCAACCGTGTTGTCGCGGACACGGGTTCCGACAAGGGCACCGACGGCGAACGCGGCGACGAGCAGTCCGACGATGACCCACGCCAGGATGCTCGAGCCGCCGACCAGATCCTTCAGGTTGGCCAGGATGAGGATCAGCGAGCCCAGCAGGCCGACGACGCCGAGCGCGGGGGCAATGCGAACTCGCCACTGCGATAGGCCTCTCCGGTCACGAGTGAAGAAGACGAGGACGGCCACGCTGGTGGCAAGCAGCAGTACCACGATGCCGACGGTGGTGGCGCCTGCGAACCAGGTGTAGAACTGCGCGGCCGGATCAAGCTTGAACACGACGGCCAACACGATGCTCACCGCGACGACACCCGAGATCCACAACGACGCCTGATGCGGAGAACCGTGCTTATCGTGTGGCCGGCTCAGGGATTGCGGGAGGACATCGCGCTGAGACAGTGCGAAGACGTAGCGAGACACCACATTGTGGAACGACAGGATGCACGCGAACAAACTGGTGAAGTACAGCACCGTGATGATGTCTGCGCCAACGACGCCGATGTACCGATGCGCAGTGTCGCCGAGGAATGTGGCGCCGGAATCGGTTGCCTTGGTTACCGCCTCGCTGTCGCCCCATCCCGAGATCAACGCCCAGCTAGTCACCGCGTAGAACACGCCGATCAGGATGAGCGCCACGTATGTTGCACGCGGAATTGTCCGCTCGGGCGTGCGGGCCTCGTCGCGGAAAATCGCCGTCGCCTCGAAGCCGACATAGCTGATGATCGCGAAAAGCAGCCCGATGCCTAGTGATCCGGAAACGATGGCGTTCGGGTTGACGATACCGTTCGACAGTCCGTGGTCGCCGCCCTGCACGACGATGACCAGATCGAGGATCGCCACGATCGCGATCTCGGCGGTAAGCAGCACCGCAAGCACGCGGCTGGACAGCTCGATGTTGCGGTAGCCCAGCAAGGTCGTCACCGCGAAGGCCACCGCGGCGAACAGCCACCACGGCAGCGTCGGACCGCCGAAGAGTTCGACGATGCTGACGCCCGCAGGGCCAAGCAGGCCGTAGACGCCGGCTTCGATCGCCAGGTAGCTGACGATCGCAACGAAGGCGATGCCGATCCCTGTCGGAAAGCCCAGCGACTTACGAACATACGAGAAGAAGGCGCCCGCCTCTTCGACATACGGCGTCATCGCCGTGAAGCCGACCGCGAAGAACAGCAGGATCACCGTGGAGATGATGAACGTCGCCGGGAACCCGGCTCCGTTGCCCGAGGCAATTCCGAGGGGGACAACGCCGCCGATCACGCCGAGTGGCGCGGCAGCCGCGACCACCATGAATACGATGGCGGCGACTCCGAGGTTGCCCCGCAGGTGCCGCACCGGAGCCGCTGGCTCGGCTTTCAAAGTGTCAGGGGCGGCGGTTATTTCGGACATGAGGGGACCATCCTTCGATGGGTGAGTCGATAGGTTAGGTGCACGGTAGAGCTAAGCCTGCGCGCTTAACCACATCTGAAGTCAGCGTGAGTCTTAGTCGACCGTCAGCGGCGAGACGCCCGCGAACGGGACTCCGAAGGCCCGCTCCTGCGGTGATTGGGGGTGTTCCCATAGGCCTTCGCGTTGCAGAATCGGCAGCACGCCTTCGCCAAACCAGTAGGCCTCCTCGAGGTGCGGATAGCCGGACAGAATGAACTGGCTGATGCCGAGCCTGGAGTACTCGACCAGTCGCTCCGCCACTTCGCTGTGCGATCCGACGAGGGCGGTGCCCGCGCCGCCGCGGACCAGTCCGACACCCGCCCACAAGTTCGGGGCCACCTTGAGCCGGTCCAGTCCGCCGCCGTGCAGCTCGACCATGCGGCGCTGGCCCTCTGATTCGCTGCGGGCCAGGTTCGCCTGTACGCGTTGAATATCGGCAGGATCGAGCCCGGCAAGCAACCGGTCTGCGACGGCCCAGGCCTCCTCGGCTGTGTCACGGGTGATCACGTGTATCCGCAGGCCATAGGACAGGGTTCGGCCGTTGTCCGCGGCGTGGCCGCGGATCCGCTCGAGTTTCTCGTTAACCGCCGCAGGCGGCTCACCCCAAGTCAGGTAGGCGTCGGCGTAGCGGCCCGCGACGTCGCCTGCCGCCGCGGACGAGCCACCGAAGTACACCGGCGGCACCGGATCCGGGTGATTGGTCAGCAAGGCGTCCTGCACGTGGATGTGCTTGCCCTCGAAGGTGATTGGCACTCGTGAGCGCCATAGGTCGCGCACTACGTGCAGGAACTCGGCGGTGCGCTCGTAGCGCTGTTCCTTGTCCAGGAAATCGCCGTACGCCTGTTGTTCGTGCGTCTCGCCGCCGGTAACGACATTGAGAAGCAACCGGCCCCCGGAGTGACGCTGGAACGTACCCGCCATCTGCGCGGCCAACGTCGGACTCACGAACCCAGGCCGGAAGGCCACCAGGAATTTCAGCGTTGTTGTGGTGTCGACGAGCATCGCTGTTGTCAGCCATGCGTCCTCACACCAAGCGCCGGTCGGGGTCAAGACTCCCTCGAAGCCATTCGTTTCTGCGGCCAAGGCGATCTGGTTGAGGTAACGGAGTGTCGCGGGCCGGTCGCCGGACATCGGCAGGCCATGGCCGCCTGCGACCAGCCCGCGCGAGTCACCGGAGGTGGGCAGAAACCAGTGGAAGGTCAGACCCATGCGATGAGATCTCCGATCTCGGTTGGATGACTAGGCCGCGGCCGACTTGACGGCACGGCCCACTTCGGCGCGCAGCGCCGTGTACTCGGGGGAGCGGCGGAGTTCGTCGGCGTCCACATCACCGCGCGGAAGATTGACGGGCAGGTCCAGCGCGACCTGCCCGGGTCGCCGTGTCAGCACCACGATTCGCGAACCGAGGAAGGCGGCCTCGTCGGCGCTGTGTGTGACGAAGACGGTTGTCCGCCCCGTTTCGGCGCTGACCGAACGGACGTCTTCCTGTAGCCGTTCGCGCGTGAGCGCGTCCAGTGCGGCGAACGGTTCGTCCAGCAGGAAAAGCGGAGTCTCGGCGGCCAACGCCCGCGCGATCGCGACGCGCTGCTGCTGACCGCCGCTGATCTCCCAGATCCTGCGATCGGCAGTGCCCTCGAGGCCCACCCGCTCCAACAGTTGGGTGCGTCTCTCGAGGCGCCTCTCCCGTGGCACCTTGGCGTACTTGAGCGCCAGGTCCACATTGCCGCCAACCGTCCGCCACGGGAACAGCCGCGGCTGCTGGAACACCACGCCCGCGGTAACGCCGGGTGTCGGTGAGGTCCCCGACACCCGTACCGACCCCTGGCTTGGCGCCTCGAAACCGGCCAGCAGGCGCAGCAAGGTGCTCTTGCCGCAGCCCGACGCACCGACCAGCACGAGGAACGAGCCGGGTTCGACGGTCAGGTCGACCGGGCCGAGCGCAGTAACCTCGTCGCGTCCACGCCCGTACCGATGCGACACATCGCTGATCCGAATGGCACCGGTACTGCGCTGGTCCGCAACGTCTTTGACATCACTGGTTGAGGACACCTGGTAATCCCTTGGTATAGATCGCCTCTTGGAACGTCGTCAGCGGCGCGGCCGAAGGAATCTGCTTCTGGTCGGCCAGGAATTGCGATGCGTTCTGCAAGTTGGCCGCGATATTGCCCGGCTTGCCTTCGGAGCCAAGCCATTCCGGCGATGCAACCTGCTGGGGCGTTAGATAGACACCCTGCTTGAGCTGGCCCGCAACATCGTCGGCGGAGAGTCCTATCTCGGCGGCAATGGCCTTGGCGGCAGCAGCGGGATCGTCATGGATTACCGAGAGCGCGCGAGCCTCCTGCTGACGCCAGACGTCAACGACTTCCGGATGCGCGTCGGCGAACTCGTCGCGCACCGCGCCCAGGTCAAGCGTCGGCTTGCCGTCCTTGGCCAGCTGGCGGCTGGTGATCAGGTCCTTGCCGGTCTTGCGCAGCTGATCCAGCGTCGGCAACCAGGTGTAGGCGGCATCGATGTCGCCCCGTTCGCACGCGGCAAGGATCGCCTGCGGCTGCAGGTCGACAAGCTGAACGTCGTTGGCCGACAATCCGTTCTGGGATAGCGCGGCCAACAGGCTGTAATGCGCCGTCGAAGCGAATGGCGTGGCGATGCGTTTGCCCCGCAGCTGCGGAATGGTGTCGACGCCGCTGCCGTTGCGAGCCACCAGAGCCTCGTTGTCGCCTGCCACGTCGAGTACAAACGCAACCCTGTAGGGGATGTTCAGCGGGGCCGACAGCCCACGCGCAACCGGGCTGGATCCCAGCGCGCCGAAGTCGAGTTCTTTGGCGATGAACGCGGTGTTCACGTCGGCGCCGGAGTCGAACTTGGTCCACTTGATGTTGTAGTCCGGCAGCGCGTCTTCCAGCCACCGGTTGTTCTTGACGATCAGGTCGCCGCTGGGGAAGGTCTGGTAGCCGATGCGGATCGTCGGCTTGTCGGCCTGCTGGCCGGACCGGTCGACCGAGCAGCCGGCCAGTGCCAGACTGGTCGCCGCCAGCGCCGCAACAAGTGCCTTCAGCTTCATATTTTGCCTCTCCATGGGACAGCGCGCCTTTCGATGGCGCGAAGCAGACCGTCGATGACAAGGCCGGAGATCCCGATGGCAAAGATGCCGACCAGTACGACGGGTGTGTTGTTGTAGTTACTGGCGTCCTTGACGAGGCCGCCGATACCGGGGATGCCGTTGAAGAGTTCGGCGGCCACCACCGAGGAGTAGGCCATGCCGACCGCGAGTCGGATGCCGGTGAAGGTCTCTGGCAGCGCGGACGGGACGACGATGTCGCGGATGACCTCCGCGCGCGAGGCGCCAAGAGCGCGGGCGGCTTCCTGCAGTCCGACAGGCGCGGCGACGACGGCCGCGGTGGTGGCGACGGCTGCCGGCGGCAGGGCGGCCAGCGCCAACAGCGTGATCTTCGGCGCCTCGTCGATGCCAAGCCAGATCACCAGCAGGAAGAAGTACGCCAACGGCGGTAGCGCGCGCAGGAACGTGAGCCATGGTTCGAGCACGCTGCGCACCCAGCTGACCGACCCCATCACCAGGCCGAGCAGCACGCCGAGGGCGACGCCGACGACCACGCCGGCCAGCACGCGCCGCAGTGTCATATAGAGGTGCTCCCAGAGTAGGTAGCCCGCGTATCCGCGGACCCCGCCGTGCGTAGTGGAGATATCGAGGAACGCGCGCCAGACGGTGCTCGGGAAGGGCACGAATGTCTGGTTCCAGATGCCGGTGGCCGCAGCGAGCTGCCACAGGCCGAAGAAGACGACCAGGGACAGCACCGGCAACGCGGCACGGGTCAACCGGCCCCGCCACTTGCCGGTGCGCCCGCCAGCGGCCGGCGAATCGACGGGGGCGATTTCTACGAATACCGACACTGTGAGCGACTTTCTGTTGCAGAACGAGAACGGAACCGGTTCAGCGACAGCAAGAGTCGTCAGACAGCGCCATTGTCATACCGATGTTGTACCCGGTTGGCGGCATCAGGTGGAGATCTAGGCTCAGCGAGAATTTAAGGCTTCTACGCCGCGACGCGACTGGCGAGCGCCTGATCGAAACGGTCGAGCACCGTATCGGCCACCAGCCTGTGCGGCCCGAGCGGTTCTGCCATCGCAATCCCGTTGGCGCGCGCGAAGTCCGCGACGCGATCGGTGATCCGCCCGTGTGCGAGGAACCAGGGCGCGATGACCAGTCGGGTGGCGCCGCGGCCACGCAGGACTTCGGCAGCCTCTACGAGCGAAGGGTGCGGCCCTGTGGCAAACGCGATGGTCGCCGTCCAACGGGTGTTTTGCGCGAGGTAGTCGGCGACCGACGCCGTTCGCGTATTGGCCTGCGGCCGCGAAGAACCCACTGCGGTGACGAGAACGCCCACATCGGGATCGAGTTGCGACACCCCAGCGTGTGCGAGGCGCTGACGCAGAACGTGAACGAGCCTGTCGTCCTCGCCGAGGACGTCGGCTTGCCGTGCAGCGGAACCCGATTCGCCGATCATCGTGGGGATGTCGACGCGGGCGTGGTACGCATCCGCGAGAAGCAACGGCACCACCACTGCATCGCGAGGACATGTCGCCAGCACGTCGCGGAGATTGGGAGTGTTCTGCTCACAGAACGCCACCCGCACGTCGACATCGCGCCGCACCATGCGGATGGTGTGCGCCACCTCGTGTGCCGACGCCGCCGATCGCGGATCGGCGCTGCCGTGCGCCGTCAAGACCAGCGGGTGGTGGGCGGGAGGCAACACTGTCACGAGGCGTGCAAACCGCATTCCGTCTTCGACAGGCCTGCCCAGCGGCCGCTGCGCGGGTCGGCGCCCTCGACGGGCTTCGCGGTGCACGGCGCGCAGCCAATCGACGGATAGCCTTCGAACACAAGGGGATTGACCATCACATCGTTGTCGTCGATGTAGGCCTGCATCTCCTCGTCGGTCCATGCGGCGACGGGGTTGATCTTCACCAACCCAAACGCCTTGTCCCAGCTGATCAGCGGCGCGTTGGCGCGAGTCGGCGCCTCGACGCGGCGAATCCCTGTAACCCACGCTGAGTAGCCGCGCAGCGCCTTGCCAAGCGGTTCAACCTTGCGCATCCGGCAGCACTCGTTGGGCTCGCGGGCGAACAAGTCCTTGCCGAACAACTCGTCCTGCTTGGCGACCGAGTTCTCGGGGGTGACGTTGACGACATTGATGTCGTAGACGGCCTCGACAGCGTCACGGGTGCCGATGGTCTCGACGAAGTGGTATCCGGTGTCCAGGAACAGCACGTCGACGCCGGGGCGCACCTTCGAGGCGAGATCAACCAGCACCGCGTCCTGCATGTTGGATGCGACGATGTAATTTCCGCCGAAGTTCTCGTCGGTCCAGCGCAGGAGGTCGTTGGCGTTGGCGCCCTCGAGTTCGGCCGCGCCGCGCTCCGCCAGCTGCTGCAACTCAGCTTCGGTCATCAGATCCGTCACCTCAGGTCCGCCTCGTCTGCTCGTACTGCCCACGTCGCGAAACGCTCGCCCTGCTCGCGTTGTTTCACGAAATTCCGAACCACCCGATCGATGTAGTCGCCCAGCTCGGTGGACAACACCTTGTGCTGGCGCAACTTGCGGCCGAACCCACTGTCCAGGCCGAGGCTGCCGCCAAGATGCACCTGGAAGCCCTCGACCGGCCCGTCACCGTCGTCGATC
>JAVXWV010000545.1:0-6744 GCA_032230775.1 Mycobacterium sp.
AGCTTCGATCCTCACCTCTACACCGTGGAGTCGGTACACGAGCGCTGACGTCCACCGCGATCGGCTCGCCAAATTCTGCTCCAGGGCTGTTATTGCGCTGGCAGAACGACCCTGGTGCAGATTTCGGCACCCTCACCTACAGGCTCGCGAGGATCCTGTCCCCGACCTGTGTCGTGGAGAGCCTCTCATCACCGCGCGTCGCCAGATGATGTTCGACCGCTTTGTCGACCCTGGCAGCTGCGTCGTCCTCACCGACGTGCGACAGCAGCAACGCGACGGACATGATCGCAGCGGTCGGGTCGGCGATGCCCTGCCCGGCAATGTCGGGCGCGCTGCCGTGTACCGGTTCGAACATCGACGGATTCGTCCGCGTCGCATCGATGTTGCCGCTCGCGGCAAGGCCGATGCCGCCGCACACGGCCGCCGCAAGATCGGTGATGATATCGCCGAACAGGTTGTCGGTGACGATCACGTCGAACCGCCCGGGATCAGTGACGAGGTGGATCGTCGCGGCATCGACGTGCTGATACGCGGTTTCAACGTCGGGGTATTCGGCCGCGATCTCCTGCACGGTGCGAAACCACAGATCGCCGGCGAACGTCAGCACATTGTTCTTGTGCACCAGCGTCAGGTGTTTGCGACGCTGCTGGGCCCGCCGGAACGCGTCATGCACGACGCGACGGACACCGAACGCGGTGTTGACGCTGACCTCGGTGGCGATCTCGTTCGGTGTGCCCACCCGGATCGCGCCACCTGTTCCGGTGTACGGACCCTCGGTTCCCTCGCGGACAACGACGAAGTCGATGTCGGGGTTGCCCGCCAGCGGCCCGGTCACACCCGGATACAGCCGCGCAGGCCGCAGGTTCACGTGATGGTCGAGCGCGAACCGGATGCGAAGCAACAGCCCGCGTTCCAGCACACCGCTTGGCACCGACGGATCACCGATGGCGCCGAGCAGGATCGCATCGTGGGTGCGCAGCTCGTCGAGCACCGACTCGGGCAGTACCTCCGCGGTCGCGTGGTAGCGTCGCGCACCCAGGTCGTAGCTTGTCTTCTCGACGCCGGGCAGCACCGCGTCGAGGACCTTGACGGCCTCGCCGACCACCTCTGGGCCGATGCCGTCGCCGGCGATGATCGCCAATTTCACGTCAAATTCACCACTTCCAGCAGTTTGGCGCCGACGGCCTCCGCGATCGCGGCGCGGGCATCGGCGGGCACGTCGCGGTCGATGCGCAACAGGATCGTCGCGCCCGGGCCCTCGGCGTCCTCACTGAGCTGTGCCGCGTGGATGTTGATGTCGGCGGCGCCGAGCAGGGTGCCGATCTTGCCGAGCGTTCCCGGTTGGTCGAAGTAGTTGACGATCAGGTACATGCCCGCGGCGCGCAGATCGAAGTTGCGACCGTTGATCTGGACGATCTTCTCGACCTGCTGCGGTCCCGATAGCGTGCCTGCCACATTGGCAACCGAACCGTCGGAGTACACCGCACGCACGTCGACCACACTGCGGTGATTGGGACTTTCTGTGACCGTGCTGATCTCGGCCTGCACGCCCCGTTCCGCCGCGAGTGCCGGCGCATTGACGAATGTCACCGGGTCTTCGATGATCGCGGAGAACAGCCCGCGCAGCGCCGAAAGCCGCAGCACCTCAACGTCTTCCGCGGCCAGCTCGCCACGCACCTGGACCGCCAACGACACGGGCAGCTCGCTGGACAGCACACCGACGAGCACGCCGAGCTTGCGGACCAGATCAAGCCACGGCGCCACTTCCTCGCCAACCACGCCGCCACCCACGTTGACGGCGTCGGGCACGAATTCACCGGCCAGCGCCAGCTTCACGCTCTCGGCCACGTCCGTCCCTGCCCGGTCCTGGGCTTCGGCGGTCGACGCGCCAAGGTGTGGCGTCACGATGACCTGGGGCAGCTCGAACAGCGGGCTGTCGGTAGTCGGCTCCTTGGCGAACACGTCGATGCCTGCGCCACGAACGTGCCCGGACCTGACCGCCTCCGCCAACGCCTCCTCGTCGACCAGGCCGCCCCGGGCAGCATTGACGATGATCACGCCAGGCTTCGTCCTGGCCAGCGCCTCCTTGCCGATCAACCCGGCGGTCTCCGGGGTCTTCGGCAGGTGCACAGATATGAAGTCGGCGCGGCCAAGCAGCTCGTCGAGGGTCAGCAACTCGATGCCGAGCTGGGCGGCGCGCGCGGGCGATACGTACGGGTCATACGCGACGACGTGCGTGCCGAACGCGGCCAGCCGCTGCGCCACCAGCTGGCCGATACGCCCGAGCCCCACCACGCCGACGGTCTTGCCGTAAATCTCGGTGCCGGAAAACTTTGACCGCTTCCACGTGTGCTCCCGCAGCGACGCATCCGCCGCGGGGATCTCGCGTGCCGCGGCCAGCATCAGAGCCAGCGCGTGCTCGGCGGCGCTGTGGATGTTCGACGTCGGCGCATTCACCACCAACACGCCACGGGCCGTGGCGGCGTCGACGTCAACGTTGTCAAGGCCCACGCCTGCGCGGGCGACGATCTTCAGCTTGGAGCCGGCCGCCAATACCTCGGCGTCGACCGTGGTCGCCGACCGCACCAGCAGCGCGTCGGCCTCCGGCACGGCTGCCAGCAGCTTGTCTCGGTCTGGGCCATCGACCCAGCGGACTTCTACCTGGTCGCCGAGGGCGGCGACGGTCGATTCGGCCAGTTTGTCGGCGATAAGAACAACGGGAAGACTCACGTCGACACAGCCTAATGGGCCGCAATGTGCGGGTCGTGGGCGGGAGAATCGCGAGCGTGGACGTCACCGTCGTCGGTAGTGGACCCAACGGCCTGGCGGCCGCGGTCATCTGCGCACGTGCCGGTCTGTCGGTGCAGGTCTTCGAGGCCCAGCCGACACTTGGCGGCGGGGCGCGCACCCTCGCCGACCCGGAGTTCTCCGCAGTGGCGCACGACATCTGTTCGGCCGTGCATCCGCTGGCGCTCGCGTCGCCGTTCCTGGCGGAGTTCAACCTGCCTGGCCGCGGTGTGACGCTGAAAGCGCCCGAGGTCGCCTACGCCAATCCGCTGCCGAACCAGCCGGCCGCGGTCGGCTACCACGACCTCGACCGCACCTGTGCCGAGTTGGAAGACGGCGATTCGTGGCGGCGTCTGCTCGGCCCGCTGGTCGGACGCGACGACGGTGTGATCAAACTGCTCCTCGGCGACAAACGCTCCATATCCCCTGATCCGGTCGCCGCTATTCGGGTGGCCCGGCGGCTTCTCGAGCAGGGCACGCCGGCGTGGCGTGCGCTCTCCGGTGACGATGCCCGGTCGCTATTCACCGGTGTTGCCGCGCACACGATTTCGCAGATGCCGTCGCTGGTGTCCGCGGGCGCGGGGCTGATGCTTGCCACGCTGGCTCATACCGTCGGCTGGCCGATACCGGTCGGCGGCAGCCAGGCCATCCCGAACGCGTTGATGGCCGACCTGCGCGCACACGGCGGCACCCTGACGTCGGGCGAGGAGATCACCGAGCCTCCCAGCGGTGTGGTGCTTTTCGATACAGCTCCCACCGCGCTGCTGAGTATCTACCGCGACCGATTGCCCGCGCGGTACGCAAAGGCGCTGCAGCGCTATCGTTTCGGTCCGGGTGTGGCGAAGGTCGACTTCGTGCTGTCGGGCGAGATTCCATGGAGTGACGCGCGCCTGGCCGATGCGCCGACCCTGCACATGGGCGGCACCCGCGAGCAGATGGCCCACGCCGAGCGGGAGACCGCCGCGGGCCGCCACGTGGAGTGGCCGATGGTGCTCGCCTCACTGCCTCACCTGGCCGACCCCAGCCGCATCGACGCACAGGGACGCCGCCCACTGTGGACGTACGCGCATGTGCCGTCAGGCTCGCCCATCGACCAGAGCGAAACCATCACAAGGGTTTTCGAGCAGTTTGCGCCCGGCTTCCGCGACGTCGTCGTAGCGGTGCGGTCGGTACCCGCCGCACGGCTGGCCGAGCACAACGCCAACCTCGTCGGCGGCGACATCGGCGTCGGTGGCAATACCCTGTTCCATGCGCTGGCGGGTCCGACACCGCGTCTCAACCCGTGGAGCACACCGATTCCCAAGGTGTACCTATGCTCGTCGGCGACTCCGCCTGGCGGCGGCGTGCACGGGATGTCGGGCTACTATGCCGCTCGCACGGTGTTGCGCCGCGAGTTCGGCATCAAGAAGCTGCCGAGCCTCTCGCCCTGAAACGGGTTACGGTTTGCTGGTGGCGGAACATGAAGTGCTCTCGTGGGAGCTGTTCGGCACCGCCGCACGGCAACTCGCGGCCGACGTCGTCGCAGACGGTTTTGCACCCGATCTCATCCTCGCCATCGCACGCGGCGGGCTGTTCGTCGCGGGCGCGCTCGGTTACGCGCTGGACGTGAAGAACGTTCACATGATGAACGTGGAGTACTACACCGGGGTCGACGAGCGGCTGGATATGCCGGTGATGCTGCCTCCGATGCCCAGCATCGTTGACCTCGGCGGCGCACGAGTCTTGATCGCCGACGATGTCGCCGATACCGGGGCGACGCTGTGTTTCGTCCGTGACTTCTGCGCTGAGCATGTCGCCGAGGTGCGGTGCGCGGTCGTCTACCAGAAGCCGCTATCGACGGTGCACTGCGAGTACGTATGGCGTCGCACCGATCGCTGGATCGATTTCCCGTGGTCCTCGTAGGCTTCGCGACATGACCAAGCTTGCGGTGATCTACTACTCGGCGACCGGACACGGCACTTCGATGGCGAAGCGGGTTGCCGCCGCAGCCGAGGCCGCGGGCGCCGAAGTCCGGGTTCGGCCCATCGCCGAAACGCGGGAACCGGCGTCGTTCGCGAAGAACCCGGCCTGGACGGCCAACTACGAAGCCACCAAGGACCTGCCGCACGCCACGGGAGACGACATCGACTGGGCGGACGCGGTGATCTTCGGGTCGCCGACGCGATTCGGTTCGGTGGCGTCGCAGTTGCGCGACTTCCTCGACTCGCTGGGCGGCATGTGGTCGGAGGGCAAGCTCGCCGACAAGGTGTACGCGGCGTTCACCTCGAGCAACACTGCGCACGGTGGCCAGGAGACCACGCTGCTGACGCTCTACATCACGCTGATGCACTTCGGCGGCATCATCGTGCCGCCCGGATACACCGACGCGCTGAAGTTCGTCGACGGCAACCCCTACGGCGTGAGCCTCATCGCGGGCCACGACAACATCAGCGAGTTCGACGACGCCACCAACAACGCGCTCGACCACATGGCCAAGCGCGTCGTCAGCGTCACCGAGCGACTTGTGGAGTCCTAGCCGCGCTCAGCGCCGGTGCGGCTCCACAAATCGCAATTACGCCGTGTCTGTGAGCGGGCGGTCAACCCAGCTCATCAGCTCGCGCAGCTTCTTGCCGGTGACCTCGATCGGGTGCTCGGCGTTCTCCTTGCGCAGCTTCTCCAGCTCCTTGTTGCCGCCCTCGACGTTGGCGACCAGCCGCTTGACGAACGTGCCGTCCTGAATCTCGGTCAGCAGTTGCCGCATCCGGTCCTTGGTGCCTGCGTCGATCACCCGAGGCCCGGACAGGTAGCCGCCGAACTCCGCGGTGTCGGACACCGAGTAGTTCATCCGCGCGATGCCGCCCTCGTACATCAGGTCGACAATGAGCTTGAGCTCGTGCAGCACCTCGAAGTACGCGAGCTCGGGGGCGTATCCGGCCTCGACCATCACGTCGAAGCCGGTCTTGACGAGTTCCTCTGTGCCGCCGCACAACACGGCCTGCTCGCCGAACAGGTCGGTCTCGGTCTCGTCCTTGAACGTGGTCTTGATGACGCCGGCGCGGGTGCCGCCGATGCCCTTGGCGTAGGACAGCGCGAGCGCCTCACCCTCGCCCTTGGGGTCCTGGTCAACCGCGATCAGACACGGCACGCCCTTGCCGTCGACGAACTGGCGGCGCACCAGGTGCCCGGGCCCCTTTGGCGCGACCATGCCGATGGTGATGTTGGCGGGCGGCTTGATCAGGTCGAAGTGGATGTTCAGCCCGTGGCCGAAGAACAGCGCATTGCCGTCCTCCAGATTCGGCTCGATGTCGTTCTTGAAGATGTCTGCCTGCGCGGTGTCGGGCGCGAGCAGCATGATGACGTCGGCCCACTCGGCAACCTCGGCGGGCGTGTCCACATCGAGGCCCTGCTCGGTGACCTTCTCCCGAGACTTCGAGCCCTCCTTGAGGCCAACCTTCACCTGCACGCCGGAGTCGCGCAGGCTCAGCGAGTGCGCATGGCCCTGGCTGCCGTAGCCGATGACGCCGACCTTGCGTCCCTGGATGATCGACAGGTCCGCGTCGTCGTCGTAGAACATCTCAACTGCCACAGTGAATTTCCTTCTCTTTTGACTCTTTTGCCTGTTTTGGGTGTTACTTGAGGGTGCCGATGCCGCGCGGACCGCGCGACAACGACACCACTCCGGACTGTGCGAGCTCACGGATTCCATACGGCTCGAGCACCCGCATGAATGCTTCCAGCTTCGCTGGTGTGCCGGTGGCTTCGATCGTCAACGACTCAGTCGTCACGTCAACGACCTTGGCGCGGAACAGGTTCACCGCTTCGGTTACCTGGCCGCGGGTGGTGGCATCGGCACGCACCTTGATCAAGGCCAGTTCGCGTGACACGGCGTTGTCGTCATCCTGCTCGACGATCTTGATCACGTTGATGAGCTTGTTGAGCTGCTTGGTGATCTGCTCGAGCGGGGAGTCCTCGACGCTG
>JAVXWV010000194.1:0-3795 GCA_032230775.1 Mycobacterium sp.
CGACCGCCAAGCGGATTGACACCAATCTCCCAGCCTGGTCACAGGCTGTGAGTATACTGTGCAGCCCTCTGCGACCTGGCAAGCCCGCGGGTCGCGGGAGGTAAAACCAATACCGGGCAGAAGTCAGACATGAAGTGATCACCCATGAAGTCGAATCAGCAGGCCCGGCAGGGACGGGTCAAGGTGTTCGCGGCAGTTATTGGTGGCAGCGCAGTCGTTGCGATGGGTGCCCTGAGCGTGGCACTTGACGAGGAACAGGCACCGGGAGCATCCGGTGGTGTCGCTACGGGTGCAACCTTCATCCAAGGAAGCATGACCATGGGACAAACCGCCACCACGACGACGCCGCCTGCGGCTCCCGAGACGTCTGTCGCGGCGCCGGCGGTCAAGGCGCCGCCCTACGGCGGCGGCGGATAAGGTCCGGCGCCGCTTAAGAAGTGGCGAAAGCCCGGTGCGCGGGCTCCTGACAGCGGCAGGTGGGGACTGTGAGCTTGCCGGCGCGAAAATCAAGGAGTTGCAGAACATGCCCGGCCGCGAGTCAGCGGGTCTGACGTTGGACCGCTACGGCCACCTCTACGACTCCGACGTGGACGCCGTTGGCCTCGCAGTGAACGCCCTTTAACTCGCGGTTGTGTCCAAAATGTGTCCACGGAACAAGCCGCTGGCAGCGTATTGATTGCCTAATACCCGCTTGGCCTGCATATTTACTTGTGGAGCCTAGGGGATTCGAACCCCTGACTTCTGCCTTGCAAAGGCAGCGCTCTACCAACTGAGCTAAGGCCCCTGATTTGGTCAGGACGGCGCGTCGGCCGCCGCATGCCACACCTCGACGCCGTGCCGTGACTGCCACACGAACACCGCGATCACCGCAGCGACCCCCGTGGCGAGCAACAACACCAGCCTCATGGTGTGGACCTTTCCGTGGGGCTAGGAGGACTCGAACCTCCGACCTCTTCGTTATCAGCGAAGCGCTCTAACCACCTGAGCTATAGCCCCGTTGTGCCGTACGGACCGAGCGACGAGATTACCGCAATCGTAAGCCGCCGCCCAAACTCGATTCCGTAGTCGCTTCGCTACTGCCCGCGGGACCTCAATCCCGATCAGCCAGCGTCACCTCGACGCCGCCGACCAGATCGGTGGTGAGGTTATAGATGAACGCACCCGCTGTCGCCATCGCCGTCAGCAGCACGATGTTCACCAGGCCGATCAACGCGGCGCCACCGAAGATCGTTCCGCTGGACACCAGCTCCCCCCCGGTTTGACCGCTGGCGCTGGTCAGGAGGTCGCCGACGTTGCTGTTCAGCTTGCTCCACACGCCCATGCCGCCGAGCACCAGATACAGGAATGCGACGGCGATCATCCACACGAAGAACAGAGCGGCCGACAGCACCAGCGACACTTTCAGCGCGCTCCACGGGTCGACCCGGCGAATCTGCATGGTGGCCCGCACCGGGCCCTTGTGCTTGGTGCCCACCTGGATGCGGCTCGCGGGCTGACTGGGCCGGCTCGCCGGCTCCGGGGTCCGCTCGGGCGCGGGCTTGCGCGGCTGCGGCGTACGCGGGCTCGGGCCCGACAGGTCGGGCAGCTCGCTCGGGTACGCCTCCGGCCGCGCGGTTTCTGCCCGGTCCCCGCGCGCCGGCACATCCTGCTCATGCGCGGGCGGCGCGGCCGACGATCCCGGTCCGCCGGCAATGAAGCGGTTCAGCCGCGCGTCGACGCCGGGCGGGTGACCCGCTGCGGCGTGCGACTCCGGCGACTGACGTTGCGGCTGCCGGGGCGCTCGTGCCGCCGGGCCATGCTGCCAGGGTGGGACGTCGCCGGAATCGGCGGCGGGTCCGCCGACTGAGCCGTTGCCGCCGCCGGGGGCGTCACCCGCACGCGGGTACCCCGGCTCGTTCGGTGAACTCACCTACGGCTCCTTAACGTCGTTACGTTGCGTCGGCCTCGGCGTCGTCCGCCTCGGTCTCCTCAGCGTTGCGCGCAACAGCAACCAGTGTGTCGCCCACGCCCAGGTTCATCAACCGAACGCCCTTGGTCTGCCGCCCGGCCTTGCGAACCTGGCGAGCCGCCGTCCGGATGACACCTCCACCCGAGGTGATGGCGTACAACTCCGTGTCGTCGTCGACGATCAACGCTCCAACAAGACTGCCACGCCGCTTGTCGAACTGGACCGTCAGCACCCCTTTGCCACCGCGGCCCTGGACCGGGTACTCCTCGATCGCGGTGCGTTTGGCGTACCCGCCGGCGGTCGCGACCAGCAAGTACGTGCCCTCGATCACCACGTTTAGCGACAGCAGTTTGTCGTCGGTGTTGAACCGCATGCCCTGCACGCCGGAGGTGGCGCGCCCCATCGGTCGCAGCGCCTCGTCGGTTGCTGAGAATCGGATCGACTGGCCCTTGGCCGACACCAACAGCAGGTCGTCCTCGGACGAGCACAGCACCGCGCCGACCAACTCGTCACCGTCACGCAGGTTTACGGCGACGATGCCGCCGGACCGGTTGGAGTCGAAGTCGGTGAGCTTGGTCTTCTTGACCAGGCCGTTGCGCGTGGCCAGCACGAGGTAAGGCGCGTCCTCATAGCTCTTGATCTGAATGACCTGGGCGATGCGTTCCTCTGGCTGGAAGGCGAGCAGGTTGGCGACGTGCTGACCGCGTGCGATCCGCGATGCCTCGGGCAGGTCGTACGCCTTGGCGCGGTACACCCGCCCCTGCGTCGTGAAGAACAGGATCCAGTCGTGCGTCGAGCAGATGAAGAAGTGGTTGACGATGTCGTCCTGCTTGAGCCCCGCGCCCTGCACGCCCTTGCCGCCGCGCTTCTGGCTGCGGTACAGATCGGTCTTGGTCCGCTTGGCGTAGCCGGTCTCCGTGATCGTCACCACGACGTCCTCGCGGGCGATCAGGTCCTCGTCGGTCACGTCGCCGTCCGCCGCGATAATGCGGCTCCGACGATCGTCCCCGTACTTGTCGACGATTTCCTTGAGCTCATCGCGCACAATTGCGCGCTGACGCTCCGGCTTGGCCAGGATGTCTTCCAGGTCGGCGATCTCGGCCTCGATCTTGGCCAGATCGTCGACGATGCGCTGCCGTTCCAGGGCGGCAAGTCGGCGCAACTGCATGTCGAGGATCGCCTGCGCCTGGATCTCGTCGATGTCGAGCAGTTCGATCAGGCCTTGCTTCGCAACGTCAACGGTTTCCGATGCCCGGATCAGCGCGATGACTTCATCGAGCGCATCGAGCGCCTTGACCAGACCGCGCAGGATGTGGGCGCGTTCGTTGGCCTTACGCAGCCGGTAGGTGGTGCGCCGGACGATGACGTCGAGCTGGTGGTTGACGTAATGCCGGATCAACTGATCGAGCCGCAATGTGCGCGGCACGCCGTCGACAATCGCCAGCATGTTCGCGCCGAAGCTGGTCTGCAGCTGGGTGTGCTTGTAGAGGTTGTTCAGCACCACCTTGGCCACCGCGTCGCGTTTGAGTTCGACGACGATGCGGATGCCGACCCGGTCACTGCCCTGGTCCTCGATATTGGAAATGCCCTGGAGCTTGCCGTCGCGGACCTGGTCGGCGATTCCCGTGATGAAGTTGTCGTGGTTGACCTGATAGGGCAGCTCCGTGATGACGATCCCGGTGCGGCCGCGGGAGTCTTCCTCGATCTCCACCACGCCACGCATCCGGATAGAGCCGCGCCCGGTGGTGTACGCGTCGTGGATGCCCTGCGATCCGACGATCAGTCCGTAGGTCGGGAAGTCGGGACCCTTGACCCGCTCGGTGACCGCAGCCAGGGTCGCCTCTTCG
>JAVXWV010000606.1:0-4929 GCA_032230775.1 Mycobacterium sp.
GCGGGTGGTCTTGCGCGCCGTCGGTCCGCTCCCCGGCACGTGACACCCGATAGCGAGCCGACCTTGGAAGCCTGGTCGGTCGTTAGACCGACAGTAGCCAGCCTGGGGGCGCCAGGATCCTGCGACGATTCGAGCAGCGGCGGTGATTCCCAGTGCGGCCCACAAGCCCTGGCGCGACGTCGGTGCGCGCGACCCGTCAGACTCGGTCGAAGGTCTCGCCCAGCGCGTTGCGGTTCAAGACCGAGCGAAGGGTAGCGAATCAAATGGTTCGAAAACCCTTATGCCGCAAGCAGCATGGCCAAGATGGCGGTGTCGGGATGGCTAATCGGGTCGACGCCGACCCGGCTCACCATCGACGTCACCGTACCGTCGGCCTCCGCTTCGACCCATGCCGCGCGATGCTCGAGGCCAAGGTGAGGCAGTCCGGGAAGCAGCACGCAGCCGGATGCGGCGCCTGTGCACTCGGGCAGCGACGGCATGGTCTCCGACGGAGGGTGAAGCATCAAAAGTGCCTGCGGCTGATGGCCTGCGAAATATCCTGGCGGAACGGCAGATTCGCCGACGACTGTGCCCTCTGCGACCACAAGGCCGACGGTGTTCGGCTCGGGTTCGTCGGGCAACTCTTCACGGGCACCGAAAATTGTTGTGGTGGAGAGCAATCCGGGCAGGGACGCAACATGCACGGCCACCATCAGAAGCTGTGCCCACTCCTTGGTGGAATCTGGCCACCGACCCGATATTACGAAACCCTTGAGCGACCCTCGTGAATGGAACGGAGCGATCTCGATCGCCCGACCGGACCCCATTTCCATCTCGCCTCCGCGGCATCGTTGTTGGGATAGCCGACACGACTGTGGGTCGATCAGATCAGAATGCGCAGGTTCCGGCCGGTGTGCAAGCGGACACGCAAACTCAACGGTCGCGGCTTTGTGGGCCCCTGACGGTCCACAGCACGCGATACGTGCCTGCGGCAGGCACCAACCCGAACTGTCGGGAGTCGACGACACCTGGCGCCCCGGGGTTGTCGGAGAGGGCCTCAAACGTCGCGGTGCAGCCGGAGCCCCGGACGGTGCCGACCCGTTTGACGAGCCACCGCGACGGCAGCGTCGGGTCGCGAAACACCCGCAATTGGCCGCATCGAGGATCGCCACCGCACAACGCCAACAGGCCATCTCCCGGGCTGAGCGTGGGCCGCATCGAGTCCTCGACGACGGCGAACCGGCGTAGCGGCCAGCGTCGCAACGGATGGTTTGCGCGCACTCCCTGAGGGTAAGTTAGGGCCATGCTGCATCGACTCTTCGCCAACGCCACCCCTGCCCATGCCCACTGCGACCTCTACTGCGGCGTCTACGATCCCGCCCAGGCCAAGATCGAGGCGCTCTCGTGCCTGAAGACTCTCCAGAAGTACAACGACTCCGATGATGAGCACTTCCGCACCCGCGCGATCATCATCAAGGAGCAGCGTGCAGAAGAGGTCAAGCATCACCTGATGGTGCTGTGGGCGGACTTCTTCGCCAAGGAGCACTTCGAGCAGTTCCCCAATCTGCACCAGCTGTTCTGGGATGGGGTTCACGGCGCGGGTGACGTGAAGAAGTCGACCGACGTCGCCGCCGCCGAGAAGCTGCTCAAGACAATCGATGAGATCTCCGACATCTTCTGGCAGACCGAGAAGGCCAAGGGGATGGGCGTCTACCCGCCTGCCTGAGAACCATCCGTCAAAACAACGATCCGCGGCTCAATCGAGTTTGAGCCGCGGATCTTTTTCGTTCAGCCTCGTACGTGGCCGGGTTTACATCAAAACGATCAGGGCCAGAATGCCCAACAGAACGAGTGCGATGACACCGGCACGCACGCAAGCCATCATCTGGCCGCTGGCATACGCATGGGAGGAGGCTTGCCATTCAGACGGTGGCAATGCGGATCCCGGACCCATCGGATGTGACGCCATCAAACCCTCCTGACCTGCACGATCTTTGGCCCTCCCCCAGTGAGATCTGTCACAACATCTCGTGTGACGCCGATCATAGCCCCTCTTGTGGCGACTGAAAAATCGACATCCCCACCATGAAAGTGGCATGCCAGATCTCACCGAGCAGCAAACTCCTCGAAGCTCGGTCGACTGCGACCGGCGGACCCGCCCAAGTGGCCCGAACGGACGACAAGACCGGTCCGCCGGTTGCCTGCGGGGTCGGATACTTAGCGTGCCAACCCATTTCGCTCAGGGCCTTTCCGCCTGTTAATCGGCGGCGTCCTCGAGCGCAAGGTTATCCACAGTAACCCGCAGCAAGCCCACAGATTCACCGGCTCATGAGGGGTTCCGCCGATGAGGGCCTGTGGATGAACCTGTGGAAACTGTGGATAGCCCGGAATTGCTGACAGTGCATCCTTGACACCTGTCGAGGCGTAGGGGTGCGGCACCGTTAGCGGCGCCGTGTCAGCATGAATGGCATGGACGAGGTGGAGGTCGCGCAAGCGCAGATCGTCGATGTTCCCTCGACGTTCGATGGATCTGTGGTCCTGCTCGATGTGCGCGAGGACGACGAATGGCAGCGCGGTCACGCGCCGGGCGCTCAGCACATCCCGATGGGCGAGGTGCCGTCGCGCATCGGTGAGATCAGCCCCGACGCGACGCTGTTCGTGGTGTGTCAGGCCGGCGGCCGGTCGCAGCGGGTGGCGCAGTATCTGGCCCGCAACGGCTACACCCCTGCGAACGTCTCGGGAGGCATGCTCGCATGGGCAGGTGCTGGCCGTCCGGTGATCACCGACGATGGCGCTACGGGCGTCATCTGACAACTCGCCGCTAGGCTTGTCCGGTGATCCCGTGCACGCGAGGAGCGAAATGATTCAGGTGTGTTCTGCGTGCGGAACGCGATGGAACGTCCGCGACCGCAGACGGGTCTGGTGTCCGCGCTGCAACGGGACGCTTCTCGCGCCGTCGGGCCCCACGCCCGGAGCCGAGCGGAGCGCCCGTCCCGCAGGCTCGCCACAGGGCGGCCCGCCCCGCGGCGGGAGACTGCCGCCCGGCTATCGCTGGATCGCGGTTCGCCCCGGCGCCGCCCCGCCCCCGCGCCGCGGTAGGCGGCCGCTCGGGCCAACTCCCCGATATGCGGTCATCCCCAGGTGGGGTCTGGTGGACCAGTTCGAGGCTCCCGAGCTACAGGCGGCTGCGCCGCGTAGCGGGCCCTCGCTCGGGATGGTGCGTGCCACCGTGATCGCAACGATGGTGGTGCTCGGTCTTGCCGCGCTGGTGCACGTGGTGCGCTACGCACTCCTGATCGTCAATCGATCGGTGTTGTTGAACAAGGTGGTGGCGTTCGTCGCGACCTGGGGAGGTGTGCTCGCCAGCGTCGTCGCAGTGTTCATGGTCGTTGCCAGCGCCGTGGTGCTGACCAACTGGCTGATCGCGCGGCGGGCCGCAGCCTTCGCGCACCACCGGCGCGATGATCCGCGCCCGACTTGGGCGCTGCGGGCGGGTTGCCTTGTGCCGCTGGTGAATCTGTTCTGGGCGCCGGTGTTCGTGATCGAGCTGGCCGCCGTCGAGGAGCGTCTGAATTGGCTGCGAAGGTCGATCGTAGTGTGGTGGATCGTCTGGGTGTTCAGCACGGTGGTGTCAGGCTTCTCGATCGCGACAAGTTTCACCCAGGATCCGCAGGGCATCGCGGACAACACGGTGACGACGATCGTCGCCTATCTGCTGGGGCTGGCTGCGCTGCTGTTGGCCATGAAGGTCTTCCTCGGCTTCGAGCGCCAACCGGTGGAGCAACCCGCCAAGCGCTGGGTGATCGTGCGCGACGACCAGAAAGACGAAGCCGCGCCGGCAGGCAAGCGAAGCGAATCCGAGCTCGAACCGGCGGCTGCGGTTGAGTCTCAAGGGCAGAACCCGGCAGCATAGCCGTATGAACTCGGGCGACGGCACGCTCGGCGGCCATCCGTTCGTGGTGGCGCACAGGGGCGCATCGGCCGAACGTCCGGAGCACACCCTCGCGGCGTACGAGTTGGCGCTGGCAGAAGGCGCCGACGGCGTCGAGTGCGATGTCCGGCTGACCCGCGACGGCCACCTGGTGTGCGTCCACGACCGGCGGGTGGACCGGACATCCAACGGCACAGGACTGGTCAGCGAGATGACACTGGCGCAGCTGCGCGAACTCGACTTCGGGGCGTGGCATCCCAGTTGGCGCGCAGACGGTGCCCAGGGTGAGACCGGGCTGCTGTCCCTCGACGACCTGGTGTCACTCGTCCTGGACTGGAGCCGACCCGTCAAGCTCTTCATCGAGACCAAGCATCCCGTCCGCTACGGCGCGCTGGTGGAGAGCAAGGTGCTTGCCTTGCTGCACCGGTATGGCATCGCGTCGCCTGCGTCGGCGGATCTGTCGCGCGCGGTGGTGATGTCGTTCTCGGCGGCCGCGGTGTGGCGGATCCGGCGCGCGGCCCCGATGCTGCCCACCGTGCTGCTCGGCGAGACCTCCCGATATCTCGGCGGCGGCGCGGCCACCACCGTCGGCGCCACCGCGGTCGGGCCGTCCATCGCGACGCTGCGTGACCACCCCGAGTTGGTGGATCGGGCCGCGGCGCAGGGCCGGGCGCTGTACTGCTGGACCGTCGACCACTACGAGGACGTGCAGTACTGCCGCGACGTCGGAGTGGCCTGGGTGGCGACGAACCACCCCGGCCGCACCAAGGCTTGGCTGCAGGACGGGCTGAAGGGCGCGGGCCGAGACTAGAGGTCCTCAGCCAGGCTGGGCGGCGTCGAGGACGTCCTGCGGGACCGGCGAGTCGGATGTCAGCGCGGCGAACAGCCGGCCCGCGGCGTCGCTGTTCCACACGACGACCGAGCCCGAGTCGCCGCTGGTGAACTCCCCGATCGGCACCGTCGTGGTGGTGATGTCGCCACTCAGGGCCCACGCCAGCCGCCCCAGATCCCAGATGTGG
>JAVXWV010000223.1:0-3847 GCA_032230775.1 Mycobacterium sp.
ATCATCGGCGGCGGCGGCGCGCGCGGACATATTTACACTCAGCCTACTACGGCTTGGCCATGTTGGTGAAACGCGACAAGTGAATCTGATGCGCGACTGTGATGGTCTTCGTCGGGCCATTTCGGTGCTTACCCAGGATCAGGTCCGCTTCGCCACCCCGCGGGTCGTCGCGTTCGAACGCATCCGGCCTGTGCAGCAGGATAACCATGTCCGCATCCTGCTCCAGCGAATTATGAAGATTTACTAAGTTTGCGACGAAATTGTGAGTCCCGCTTACGGTTCCGTCGTAAACAACGTGCTCACCGATGCTCGTGATCTCGACGATCTGATCCCAAAACACGTCGTTGGTGGTCAGGTCGTGGAGCTCGCGATCGTCGAAAAGCCGCGAAATACGGTGCAGCCGAACGCGGCCCGGAGAATGGGTCCACATCCTTCCGTCGTCGAACCTTGTATTCGTCGCCAGCGCGAAATCTTGCTCCGTCCATCTACGTTCAGCCAGAAGACTCTTGACTCGATTCCAGACTTCTGTCGGTACCGTGTCCGAATGCGCCCGCCCCTTGACTTGCTCTAGCTGGCTTAGCACTTCGCGGGCAGCGAAGAACTTCTCCCCGTTGACATCGATCTGCTGCAGGAACTTCCGCTGGTTCTCGGCACCAAAGATATTCAGATGCCATGAGTCGCGGTAACCCGACTTGCGTGCGCGGTAGATTCGGCTGTTAATACCGAACCGCAGCAATAGTTGCATGACGTCGTCGACCAGGCGGCGGCTTGTCGAGGCGTAATAGACACGGCCTTGTTTAACCTTGTAGTCCCAACGGACTGAGCCGTCAGTGGCCCACAGGTGATGCAAGAACAGTGCGATCTGATCGTTCGGCAGCGCGAATACCTCTTGCGGGACGAACTTTTCGTGGCTGCGCTTGCCGAAGAGACGCAATCGATCGAGCCACGCTGCGATCGGATTGCGCTTGCCATGCGTCAGCCGGTACGGGGCCGGCAGTCGCAAGGAGGTCACTCGAGCAGCCGCATAGTCGTCGCGCACCGCGGTAACCCCGAAATGTGCCGCGGCAACCGTCACCACGGCCAGGTTGGCCTCGTCGATGCTGGCGTAGCGGATCGGCTGCCGCTTCACACATGAGCCGTCGCCGATCATGTGCGCAAGCAGAATGACCTCGGAGTCGTCCATCCGCTGCGTATCAACCGGCTCAGGAACCCGCCGTGGCACCGCAAGACGATCGCCAACCTCCAACTCGCCCAGCGGCGTCCAGCCATCGAACGTCATGAACGGATGGTTGGCCGTGGCTTCGACCTCACGGCCGGAGGCCAGGCGTAACTTGAAGACTTCTTTGTGGCCACTTGGGAAGACGTTCGTCATCGGACGCGCAACCATGCGCTTGCGATCGTCCAGCGACCACACCAGCGGCCGCTCGCCCGTGCGCATCAGCTCACTGAACGTCACCTCGGAGCCGTTGTCCGCCCGCAGGATTCGCGTGTTCGCCGTCAGGCACCCCGACTCACGCAGGTCCGAGATCATCGGCTTCTTGTCGGTGCGTTGCTCCGGGCCGCGGTTCAGCTGGCTGATCGCGACGACCGGAACGTCGAGCTCCTTGGCCATGAGCTTCAAGCTGCGAGAGAAATCCGAGACTTCCTGTTGGCGCGATTCGTATTTCTTGCCCGAGGTCATCAGCTGCATGTAGTCGACGACGATCAGCTTCAGTCCAGCCTTCTGGGACAGCCGGCGGGCCTTCGCCCGGATCTCCATCATCGTCAGGTTCGGCGAATCGTCGATGAACAGCGGCGCTTCGCTGATCTCGCTCATCCGCCGGGCGAGGCGCGTCCAGTCGTCGTCGCTCATCCGACCCGACCGCATGTCGGACAGCTTGATCTTCGCCTCGGCCGACAACAACCGCATCACGATCTCGGACTTACTCATCTCTAGGCTGAAGATGACGCTCGCCATCTGGTGTTTGATCGAGCACGACCGGAGGAAGTCAAGACCAAGCGTTGAGTTGTGTGTCGGCACCATCCCTCGGCCCGCCAGATACAGGCGTGCGTCGTTGTCCACCTGAACGCAACGCACCGGAGCGGCGCGCACCCGGCGTACCGCGTTGATGTGGAGCACCGGAGCCATCAACGTCGTGGTCGGATGCCCCGAGTACCGCGCCATCGACCCCGCCGCCGCAATCGTGTCCATGCCGCAACGGAGTTCGGCGGTGGTTCTGATTCCGTAGCCAGTCGGCCATTGATGCTCGGCATCGGCGACGATGACCGTCCCATCTGAGAACTCAATCTGGTAGCACGGCCGGCCCAGCATGATGTCCGTCGCGGCGACCACCCGCGTCGGTTCGCCATCGGCGCCCAACAGCAGATCGCCGACGGCGACGTCGCCCATCGTCGTCCAGCCCGCCGGCGTCGGCAGCGGCGTATCCACCTTCAGCGCCTTACCGACACCAGGCCTCGCCGCGATGATGATCATCTGACCCGGATGCAGACCGTTGGTCACCTCATCGAGTTCCACGAACCCCGTCGGGACGCCGCGTGCGATGCCGCCGTTCGATGCGATCGCATCGATCTCATCCATCGTTGGCTGCAGCAGGTCCTCCAGCGCCACGAAGTCCTCGGACGTGCGTCCCTCGGTGACGTCGTATATCTCGGCCTGGGCACGGTCGACGATGTCGGTGACGTCGGCGCCGTCGGCGCCGGCATAGCCGTACTGCACCACCCGCGTGCCGGCCTCCACGAGGCGCCGCAGCAATGCTTTCTCCGCCACGAGGCCCGCGTAGAACCCCGCGTTCGCAGCAGTCGGCACCGTCGAGATCAGCGTGTGCAGATACGGCGCCCCACCGATCCGCCGCAGCAGGCCTCGGCGATCCAACTCTGCCGACACAGTCACCGCGTCGGCCGGTTCGCCGCGGCCGTACAGATCGAGAATCGCGTCGTAGACATTCTGATGGGCGGGCTTGTAGAAGTCGCCCGGACGCAGCCGCTCCAGCACGTCGGCGATGGCGTCCTTGCTCAGCAGCATGCCGCCCAGCACGGACATCTCGGCGGCGTTGTCTTGCGGTGGCTGACGCCCATAGTCCTCACTGGGCGGCGGTACATCCAAACCCGAATGGCCAAGGTCGTCCACGACAGCCACGGTCAGTCCCACCTCCCCTCGCCCAGTCGAACGTATGTTCGTCTACTGCCATCCCGAGCGTAAGTCAGCCAACCGACATGTGCCACCCCGCGAACTGCAAGCGTGCCTTGCGACGGCCAACGCTAGACGTTGCTGAGGAGGTCACCAAGCGGCCCTGTTTATGAACTTGTGTATGGAGTGTGGATATCTCTGGACAGTCATGTTGAGTCGCTGGGGAGAACCTGTGTATGAACGACTTTGTTCAGTGCATTCGTGCAGATAAGCGCACGATAGAGCCAGTGACCAACTGTGGATGGCAATTGCCTCGGCGTGTCGGCCCAGGTTGCGACCCCGGGCGTGTTGTGTTTCAACCGAGCGCCGCGGAGGTTAACAGCCGGTTAGCTTCGCTGCAGGCTAACTAATTCGCGAAGTTCGCCAGTGGGCACAGCAACGACCGGATGAAGATCGATCATGGTCTTCACCCGGTCGAATTGACGCTGGGTTAATTACACCGCGACGACGCTCAGGGACACCGAAGCGTCCACGTCCGGATGCAGCCGGACCGCGATCGGGTGACTGCCGACCGACTTGATGTGCGCCTTGGGCAACTGCACTGTCCGCTTCCCGGCGGGGCGTTCTACGGCAAGTTCCACGAGACGCGGCAGGGCAGCCACCCGATCACGCTCGGGAAGGACGCGCCGACCGACTACGCCGGCAAGGCGCCGCGGGAGG
>JAVXWV010000764.1:0-2983 GCA_032230775.1 Mycobacterium sp.
GCCCGCAGAACGCCACGAACCTGCGCGCCAGACGAGTTGCGCAGGCTGCTGTAGATCGTCAACCGCGCGGAATTCGTTCGCGGGAGCGGAAGTTCGGAGTTGACCGTGGACGGGCCGAGGACCACACTGCCGGACACCTTGAGGTAAACCGGCTTCCATATGCCCGCATTGCGATCGGGAACGAACGAATTCCCGTTGGCCGGATTCTTCCCCGGCCCTTGGTAACCGAGGTAGTTCCAGTTGATCCAGTCATACCAGCTGTCGGCCAGTTCGACGCCGTTGACGTCCTGCAGCGCGCGTTCGGGCGTGATCTTCACGGCAAGCGTGTTGGACTCGCCCTGGTTGACCCATCGCGAGACGTCGAGTTCGTGGCTGGTGTGCATGCCGACGATCTGGTTGTTGCCCGCGATCAGGTGGCCGTTCAACCAGATTTCGGCGCGGTAGTTGATGCCGGGAAAGTCCAACGTGTAGGTCGTGTGGCCCGCGGGCGCGGTGAACGTGGTGCGGTACCACCAGTCTTGCTTATAGAGGTCCTGCGGGACCTCGTCGAGCAGATTGGTTCCGTAGTAGAGGTTCGGGTATGTGCCGTCCTCTTGTAGGGTCTGCAGAACGGTCGCAGGCATCCGAGGGATCGCATGCCAGCCGGCTGCCTTGTAGTCCGGCTTGGAAAGGGCCGCCCCGTCTGCGTGGACGTCGCGTGCCGCGACAAGGCTCCAGCCCTGCGCCAGCTCGATCTGTCCCGGGGGCGCCCCTGGTTTGGCGAAGTCCGGGAAGTCCGCCGCGCAGAGCAGCAGCAACAAGCCCACCGACATCAGGATTCTTAGGAAGATGTGCCGACGTCGTTCAACCGACATCTGCGCCCCGTCCACCGGAACACCGTACCTGCAGCGTGAGGTTCGGGCTCAGCCAAGCAGCGCAACAGAATTCGTGTCTGTCACTCTGTGCGCGCCAACACCTCCCGCACCAGCTCCAAGGTGGTGTCGGGATGCAGGAAGGCGAAGCGGCCCACCGTTTCGCCTTCCCATTTCGTCGGCGGGATGAACGCGACCTGGTCCTGGTGTAGCCGCTGGGCCCAGGCGTCGTAATCCTCGGGTTTCCAACCCAGCCGACGGAAAAGCACCACCCCGAGGTCGGGCTCGCGGATCAGCTCCAACTGCGGCGCGGCCTTGATCAGGTCGGCGGTCCGGATGGCAAGCGACGCGGCGACCTCGATTGCCCCGCGATACGCGTCGAGTCCGTAGACCGCCAGCGAGAACCACAGCGGCAGCCCACGGGCCCGCCGGGTCAGGTGATAGGCGTAGTCGGACGGATTCCACTCGCCGTCGGACGTGTGGATGACGTCGAGGTACGACGCGTCCTGCGTGTGGGTGGCCCTGGCCAGCTCGGGCTCCCGGTACAGCAACGCGCAGCAGTCGAACGGGGTGAACAGCCACTTGTGCGGGTCGAGGATGAACGAGTCGGCGAGCTCCAAGCCGTTGTACTTGGGTCGCAGCGAGCGCGCGAAGATGCCTGAGCCGCCGTAGGCGCCGTCGACGTGGAACCACCAGCCGCGTTCCTTCGCGAGCGCACCGACGCCGGCGAGGTCGTCGATGATCCCTGCGTTCGTCGTGCCCGATGTGCAGACCACGGCGGCGATGTTGGCCGAATCGGGCGGCACCGCATCGCGGACAGTGTCGGCGGTGAGCCGATGGTCGGGGGTGTCGACCACCAGTGCGTCCATCTCCAGCAGCCGCAGCGTGTTGACGATCGACGAATGCGCATCCGAGCCGACCACCACACGCAGCCTGCCGGTGGCGCCGCGCTTCTTGGCCGTCTCCCTCGCCACGGCCAGCGCCGACAGGTTGCCTGCAGATCCGCCCGATACGAAACATCCGCCGGTCGTTGTTGGCAGGCCCGCCTCGTGCGCGATCACCCGCAGCACGCTGTTCTCCGCCGCGATCGCACCTGAGGCCTCCAGCCACGAGATGCCCTGGATCGACGCGCAGGACACCAACATGTCGAACAGCAGGCTGGCCTTGGTCGGGGCGGCCGGGATGAAGCCGAGGAACCGCGGGCTGTCCGCCGAGATCACGCTTGGTGCGATCACCGAGGTGTAGACGCCGAGCACCTCGTCGGGCGGGCGCGGCCCGTCGCGGATCACGCCATCGAGCCGGTCGTATAGCTCGTCGGCGGACAGCACTCCCTTGTCGAGGGGCACAGGATTCATCCGCAGCCGGTTCTCGGCGTATGCGAGCACGCTGCGCACCATGTTTTCGGTTGTTTGGTCGACCTCGTGCATGGCTGAAGTCTCGCACCGGTCCGGCCCGGATCGGTGCGTTACGTGCAGGTCACTTGTGGGGCACGTCGTTGACGAGTCCGCCATCCATCACGAACTCGGCACCCGTCGCGTAACGCGATTCGTCGCTGGCGAGAAACACCACGAACGTCGCCACCTCCTCGGGTTGACCGGGTCGGCCCAAGGGAATTCGCAGCATGTTGTCGGGGAAGTGCTTGGTCATCGGCGTGCGAATGAAGCCGGGGTGCACCGAGTTCACGCGGATGTTGTAAGGCCCGAGTTCCAGGGCCGCTGACTTGCTCAGCCCGCGCACCGCCCACTTGGACGCCACGTACGGGTGCACCATCACGGCGCCACGCAGACCCTCGATCGAGGAAATGTTGATGATCGAGCCGCCGCCGTCGGCCTTCATCGCTTCCACCGACGCCTGCATGCCGAGGAAGGTGCCGGTGAGGTTGACGTCAATGACCTTCTGCCACTTGGTCATGTCGAACTTGCCGATCTCGCCAAGCGCCACCGTTCCGGCGTTGTTGACAAGCACGTTGAGCTTTCCGAACTCGTTCACGGCGGTGGCGACCGCGGCGTCCCAGTCGTCGGCTTGTGTCACGTCGAGGTGGACATAACGAGCGGCGTCACCGATCTCGTCGGCCAATGCCTTGCCTTCTTCGTCGAGGATGTCGCCGATGACCACCTTGGCGCCCTCGGCGA
>JAVXWV010000779.1:0-3083 GCA_032230775.1 Mycobacterium sp.
CCCCGCACTGTTTGTAGCCGGCCGACAGGCCCGTCTCCTTCTCCAGCTCGGCGTAGAGCTGTGTCGAGTACTGGACCAGTCGCGTAGCGCTTTCCGATGCACGAAGCTGGCCGACCAACCCGGCGGCATGCCACGTTGTGCCGCATGACAGTTGGCCTTGTTCGAGCAGCACGACGTCGGTGATACCGAGCTTGGTCAGGTGGTAGGCGACGCTGGTACCGATCACGCCGCCTCCGACGATGACGACGTGCGCGCGGTCGGGCAGCGTTGTGGTGGCCATAGATGTCACGAATCCCTTGCGTCAGTCGGTGGCTGATACGTCGTCAAGCAGGCGGGTGAAGTGCGGTCCGTTGAATTCGGCGACGGCGGCCTCGTAGCGTTCCATCGCCCAGGCCCAGAAGTCGACTTCCAATGCGCTCGAGGCGCTTTGAATGCAGCCCCACAGGGTCCACCCGTACTTGGCGACGATGCCTTGCAGGTGGGCCCTTGCGATCTTGTGACGCAGCCGGCGGCCGTAGTACACGGTGACGAGCTCATCGAGCTGGTCAGTCGACAGACCGCACTCACTCCAGATGTTGCCCAGTTCGAAGCAGGGGTCGTTGTTGCCCGAGTACTCGTAGTCGATGATCCACACCCGCTCGCCATCTTCGATGAAGTTACCGGCTAGCAGGTCGTTGTTGCACGGGGCTGTGGTCTGGTCGGTCGCGGTCAGCGCCGTTTTGATCTGGGCGAATGTGTCGGCGTGGTCGAGGTAGTCGATCGGAATCTTGAAACCGTTGTCCCTGACTGTGTTCAGGTATTGGAGCTGGCGTTCGAACATGTCGAACCGGCCGCGGAAACGCGGCCCGCGGTGCAATTCCCGGCATCCTGCGGCGACTTTGGCAACCACTCCTTCCCGCTGAAAGTCGCCGTTGCACAGCGTCTTTCCATTGAGGTAGCCCAACAGCAGGATGCCGAGGTCGGGCCGGTAGTCGATCACCGGCGCGCCGACACCGGCCTGCTCGGCCATCTTGGTGTTGTAGTACTCCTCGTCGCGGTCGATACCGAGGAAGTTGCTGCCGGTGTCGGTGCACCGCGCGACGTAGACGGCGTCCGGGGTGCTCACCTTGACGTTGCGATTGGTCAGTCCGCCAGACAGTTCCTGCAGCTGCCGTGGCCGGCCTGCGAGTGCTGGGAACTCCTCGAACAGCTTGTTCAGCTGGGTGTCGGTGTACTGCAACGGCATGGGTGTTCCTCGGCGGGCCTGCGTGGTTCCGTTCACTGTAAACCGACCGCGTTCAAAGGTCTAGACTATTGGGCATGTCGTCGGCGACGGACGTCATCCACGCATGGATGCTCAGTGACCAGCCCGCCGTCATCTTCGACTTCAATGGCACGCTCTCCGACGACGAACCCATCCTGTTCGACATCTTCAGCGAGCTGTTCCGAATCCACCTCGATTGGACGATGACCGCCGAGGATTACCGCGACGAACTCCTTGGCCGCAGCGACCGCGAGATCATCCAACGCGCGGCGGCACGGCATGGTAGCGGAACCGAACAGGAAGTCACCGAGCTGCTGCGCTTACGCCAGGTCGTCTACAAGCAACGCATCGCGGACAGAAACCCTATCGCTGACGCTACCGTCCGACTGGTGAAACTGTTGGCCGACAATGGGATTCCCCTCGGCATTGTGACCGGCGCCCAGCGCGAAGACGTGCTCTCAGTGCTGGCGGGCAGTCCCGCAGGTGAGTCGTTCGGTGTGCTGATCGCCGAAGAGGACGTCAACGACGGCAAGCCGCACCCGGAGGGGTTCCTCACCGCGGCTCGGCTTCTGAATCGCCTGCCCGGCGATGTCCTCGTCTTCGAAGACTCCGTTCCGGGTGTGCAGGCCGCCGCGGCCGCAGGCATGCATTGTCTGGCCGTCGCTGCCGAGCCCAGCCAGGAACTGCAAGCCACCGCTCATGCCATCGTGGCCGAGCTGTCGACCGAACTCGTCGAGGATGCACTCACCGGGTGGCGTCGCGGGCGGGCGTGTCACCGTCGGCCCGGGACTTGATGCGGATCCGCGCGCGATCCGAGCGGTGATAGTCGCGGGAGAACTCGACCGCAATGCCGCTCTCGCTGAACGATGTTCGCGTGATCAACAGCAGCGGGCTGCCCGCCTCGATACCGAGCAGTCCGGCTTGTTCCGGCGTTGCCCGTGTCGCCTCGATCTCCTCGTCGGCCGAGAACGGGGCCGCACCGTAGGCGCGCATCACCATGTACAACGAGCCGGTCAGGTTCGCCGAGACCAATCCGGGAAAGATCGCCGCCGGTAGAAACGCCTCTTCGAGAACGATCGGCTCGCCGTTGGCAGATCGGGCGCGAAGAATCTCGTGGACCTGCTCGCCGCGGGTGAGCCCGAGGCGCTGGCGCACCTCGGCGGTGGGGCGACCGGTCGCGGCACGCAACACCTCGGCGCCCGCTTCGACATGGATGCGGCGCATCTGCTCGGTGAAGCCGGGCAGGCTGGCGTGGTCGAACTCGAATCGCGGAGCCGCCACGAAGTTGCCGCCGAAACGTCCGCGCCTGCGATCGATCAGGCCCTTCGCCTCGATCGAGGCCAGCGCCTGCCGCAACGTCATCCGACTGACCCCTAACGCGTTGGATATCTCCAACTCGGACGGCAACTTGTCACCGGGCGCCAACGTGTGGGACACGATCAACTGCTCAAGCCAACTACCAATGCGTGTGTGGGCGGGCAAATCTCCTACGCCGGACAGGTCAGGACGATCCACAAGCAGCGGATCATCCATCGTCAACACGCGCACATCAGGGAGTCTAGGTCGCGGTAGCCCAGCTTCAGCTGTGTCTGGCGCCAATCCAATGCAGCAGGTCGTGCACGATCTCGTCCTCGAGGCGGTAGCTCACGGAACGACCAACGCGGGTCGAACTCACCCATCCCTGCTGCCGCAGCACCCGCAGCGCCTGGGAGACGGCGTTTTCTGATCGACCCAGCGCCGCCGCGAGGTCGCCGACGAAGATCCCGGGTGCCCTGTGCAGGCACAGCAGGATCTCAAGCCGATGCGGGTCGGAGAGCAGGTCGAAGCGCTGGGTCCAGCC